>JAJYJE010000026.1 GCA_021789715.1 bacterium
GCAATTTTTCCGCATCTGTCGGGAAGGAATCATCTTTCAGCTCATGTGCGCTGAGTTCTTTGGCCAAGGCCGGGGTTAAGGTAAAACGAAAATCACGAATGAAGGTCCGGCGACCAGCATTGACAGTCGCGGTATAAATTAACGTATTAAGGGTTTCCGCTCCTAAGGTCCTACCGGAAAGTCTTTGCTGCCTTGCGCTTTCTTCCGTCACCCCCTTAATATCCACTGTTACTTGCCCCTCAAACTCTTTGGCAATGGCTTGAGCGCGCTCCTGCCACTGTTCTGGCGCTACCGAGCCAATGCCAGCTTCCAATGCCTTAAGCTGCTTAAGACTGACTTTTGCATCGGCCCGCTCCTGCGATTTGGCAAATGCTTCCGCGCTTTTGCGGAACAGGGTCTTGATATCCTGAGCAGAAAAATGATGTTCATCATCTTCCTCCAAACTGTTGCAAAATACCGCGTCGCGGACGCGATTTACCCCGTGGCTACCGAGCCAGTCAAAATAAGCCTCTTTGGTACTCTCTTCGAGCACTGCCGCTTCCTGGCGCTCGGTAATTCGCTGATTTTCCGGTGGACGATATCCTTCCGGATGTTGAGGCCTGCTACCCATAATTTTCCTTTAGTTTCTGAAGGTTTTAGTACTAAATTCTACCCAAACTATACAACAAAAATATATAAATGGCAAAAAAACAAAAAACCCGGCTTTCCGGGACAGATGTTACACAGACTTGGCGAAGTACAAAGATTTACGAACTTACGAACTAAGATAGCAGTTGCTAGAAACTCTCTTTCGTGCGTTAACAAAAGTCCGTACTTAGTAAACTCACTACGGCAAAAACGATTTTAGCCACTTGCGTAGCTGGGCGACGTTCGGGCTGTCGAGCAGGCCTTTGAGCATGCCGGCGCCGCGGGTTTTGGCAGAACCGGCGTTGAATTTGTCGCCCCAGAGCACCAGGCCGGCGACTGTGGCAAAGGCCGGGTCGTCAACGCGGTCGATAATCGTGGAAACGTTTTGGGGCTTGCCTAAAACTGCGGGCAGGCGCAATTGCTTTTTAGCGAACTCAACTATACCGGGCAATTTGCTGCCGCCGCCGGTTAGCACTACCCCCGAAGGCAATTTGCCGTCGCGGTTAACCTTTTTAAGTTCCGCGGTAACGTAATTGAAAATCTCTTCCAGGCGCGCCTCGATAATTTCCACCACATAACTGCGCAACGTCGATTCCTCTTCCGCCGGATCGATGGTAGCCAAGCTAATTTCTTCTTCTTTGCTGACCAGTTTGGGATCGGCGTGGCCGTACATCAATTTCACTTTTTCCGCGGTTTCAATGCTGCAGCGCAAGCCGATGGCGATATCGTTGGTAATATGCATGCTGCCAATGGGAATTACGGCGGTATGGAGCAAATCCCCTTCTTCATACACGGCTACGCTGGTAGTACCCGCGCCCAAATCGACCAATACCACGCCAAGATCGCGCTGGCGTTTGCTTAATACGCTCTCGGCGGCCGCGCACGGCGCCAGAACCAAATCCTCTATTTCCAAACCGGCCTGCATAATGGCTTTGGTAAGATTTTTCACGAACGGCAGCCCTGCTTGGATAATAATCGTATCCACTTCCAACCTGATGCCGCTCATGCCCAAAGGATCGCGGATGCCGGTTTGACCATCTAAGGTAAAACTCTTGGGGAAAACGTGCAGCACTTCCTTATTCTGGGGAATGGAAATCACCTGTGAAGCATCTATGGCACGAACAATATCGTTCTCCATAATCTCGCCGTCCGCGCGGGAAACGGCAATCACGCCGTGGCTGGATACGGAAGAAATGTGGCTGCCGCCTATGGAAACGTTCGCGGTTTCCACGGGCACGCCGGTCATACGCTCCACTTTTTCCAAGGCACTGGAAATGCTAGATACCGCCTCTTCAATATCCACGATCACGCCGCGCCGAATGCCGGCCGCCGGGACTTCGCTGGCGCCGATGATGCTGAACGCCTGCCGCTCCGCGTCAAACTTGGCCTGCACCACGCGGACGCTGGCTGTCCCGACATCTAAACCGACAATGTATTGTTCCTTTGGCATAGAAAATGTAAAATGCAAAGATCAAAAATCAAAATTACAATGCAAAGTGTAAAAATAGCGTTACAACTACATTTTGCATTTTACACTGCCACTTTGCATTTTGATTTTTAAATTTTGATTTATTTCAGGCGTTCCCTCAAAATCTTAGCTAATATGGCGCCGTCGGCCTGGTCGCCCACTTGGGCCTTGAGCCTGCCCATGACTTTTCCGAAATCCGCTGGCTTAGCCTGCGTTTCGGCAATGGTTTTTTCGACAATAGCCGCCAGTTGTCCTTCTGACATTTGCGGAGGCAGATAAACTTCGAGAATGTCGGCTTCTTTCAGTTCTTTGTTGGCCAATTCCGGCCGGCCGCCAATACGGTAGCTTTCCGCCGCTTCCTTGCGCCGCTTAACTTCCGAACGCACCAAAGCTGCTATCTCCGTTTCGGATAGTTCATGCTGTTTTGCGATGTGTTCGTTTTGGATGCGGGTTTTCAAACCGCGCAGCGTATCAGCTTTAATGCTGTCGCGCGCCTTTAAGGCTTCTTTTAAATCTGCTTCTATTTGGGAAAGAGAGATCATCAAAATAAAATTATTCTAAATTAACCTAATTGACCTAATTATTCTAAATAAATCCCAATCCGCCAGCTGGCGGACAAATTCCTAATCTCCGATGTCCTTATCAGAATTGTGGCATTAGATCACCAGATATTATTTAAGACACTTAGAATAATTAGAACAATTAGAATAATTCTACCGTCTTCCGTACCTTCTCGCAGGCACCGGCTTGCCCATTTTCTTCAATTCTTCCTTTTGGGCCCGAATCTGGCTGCGGCGGCGGGCGGCAACTTTTTGCAAATTGCGGCTCTTGGGAGCTTCAAAAAAACGAATACGGCGGGCACGAATAAGCACGCCGCTTTGCTGGATCTTGCGGTTAAAGCGCCTGAGCAAACTTTCGAATGATTCGTTGTCTTTCTTCTTGACTTCTACCATTAAACTCACTCTCCTTCCGGTATTAGATGAATAAACTATATCAAAGTTCGCGAGTTTGGTCAAATAGAACAAGCCAACCAGCGCATCGGCAGGTAAGCTGATCAGCTGACTGGCTTATTATCTTATTAGCCAAATTTCAAATTATGTAAAAAATCCTTACTCGCTAAACTTCTTCCCGCCCAAAACATGCAAGTGCAGGTGAGGAATAACCTGGCCGCCATCCTTGCCTACATTGAACACCAGTTTATAGCCTTTCTCGCCGATCCCGCTCCTGTCGGCCATATCCCGGGCGGCCATCAGCAGTTTGCCCGCCAGTTCCCTGTCTTCCGGCCGCAGCTGATGAATGGAAACAATGTGCTTTTTGGGAATAACAAGCATGTGGACCGGCGCTTTGGGCAAAATATCGTTGATGACAATGAGTTCCTCGGTCTCCATTAAAATTTTGGAATCAATGGTATGGTTTATTATATTGCAAAATACGCAGTCTTGCATGGTGAAAATTTAAAATGTTAATATCGAAGAGAAAAACAAAGGGTTTTTACCTGCAGACAAAAACACCTATATTTTCCATTTTGATTTTTTAATTTTTATCTCCCTAATCTCTTCTTTACCTCTGCCACAATCTTATCGTAGGAAATGACCTCCTGCATCCCGGATTTTACATCGCGAAGGATAACCATTTCGTCCATCGCTTCTTTTTGCCCCATAATTAAGGCAATCGGCGCATTATAAACCGAAGCCTGCTTAAGCTGGTTTTTTACGCCGCTCTGGCCAAAATGGTCATAAACGGAAATCCGTTCCGCAATCAGATCCCTGAACAACCGCAATGATTTCTTGGATGCCAATTCCCCAAGAGGCACCAAAAACACATCATTTCGCTGGTCGCGCAGCACTTCCGTCTTAGAGGCTTCAAGTAACTCTTTAAGCAAGCTAGCGCTGCCGGCAAAGCCGAAACTGCAGTAATTTTTGCCGCATAAATATTGCATCAGGCCGTCATGGCTGCCTCCCTCTCCGATTACCGTGGTTTCCTCTTTATGCTTGTACTTGATGATAAAGTTGGTTTGGCTATGCCCATCCGGGCCGGCGTACAAAGGATTTAGCTGATAAGGGATACCCAGCTCATCCAGCGCTTCCAGGATATTGGTAAAATGCTTGTGAGACTCCTGATCCAGAAAATCTAAAATCGTGGGAGCTTCGGCAAGCAGCGCCTGGCAGTCCAAGTTCGCGCAGCGGAATACGTTAAGCGGACGGCTGGCTAAAGATTCATTACAGGCATCACATAGCTGATATTTCTTACCCGACAAATAATCGCGCAAATTTTCCTGATAGGTCCGCTGGCAGGACTCCTGGCCGATATTATTTATTTCCAGAGTAGCGCCGCCGCCCAGACCCAAGGATTGAAGCAGTTCCCAAACCGCGCCGATCAATTGGGCTTCGGCCAAATGATTAAAACTGCCGAATAACTCAAAACCGAACTCATAGTCGCTCGCTATATTCTTTTTGCCGTCGCGGCGGTGAGCAAAACCGCTATAGTACCACTTGGATAACGGAGTTTTGTCGAAAATCTTATTCTGGTAATAACCGCGAAGAACAGACGGCAGCAGGCTTGGCCTAATTGCCGCCGGGCGAGAAATTTCACCCACAGGCAAGAGGGCCGGAACAGCGGCCGCATTATTTTGATAAAAACTTTCGTATAAATAAGTATCCTCCAAAAGCGGGGTTTCCACGCGGTTAAATCCGTAAACCCTGCTGACCCGCGTCAGCTTTTTTAACACCGCCTCCCAAAGCGCGTCCGTTTCGGAAATAATATCCAGCGCGCCTTCCAAAGCGGGGATTTTTTTGGGAATATAAGCCGAACCGGACGAAGTTTTCTTGTGACGACCCATAAATGTACGGCGACATGCTGCAAGTGCGAAGTTACGCGCCCTTGTTACTTTTTACTAATATGCTGGCGTTCTGATTATGCCCGCATCTTCCGGCGGGAATACCCGCAGCCAAACGCGGCCGACAATATCGTCAGCCGGCAAAATACCCCAAATGCGGGAATCCGAACTGGCCGTACGATTGTCGCCTAAAACAAAATACTCGTCGCTGCCGAGCGGTTGGTTCATAGACTGCCCCAGGGTTTCCACGCCGGCCGGAATATACGATTCATTGAGCCGAAAGCCTTGGGGATACTGGCTGTTGAAAATATAAACGTGCCCATCCTGATCGCCGGTCTTGCAATCAGGAGAAAAACAGACCTTGTCCCCCGGCAAGCCGATAATGCGCTTAATAAAAAACTGGCTGGTATCCTTGGGGTACTTTAATACTATTACGTCGCCGCGCGCGGGAGGGGAAAAACGGTATGTCAGGCGGTCTACTATCAAATAATCGCCATTGTGGAAATTTGGAAGCATCGAGGAACCCGAAACCACAAACGGCTCGGCCACAAAAATCCTGAACGGAATGATGATAACCAGCGCGATAATAAAAATCTTGAGCAAATCCCAAAGAAAACTGCCGACTGCTTTAAGACTGCCATCTTCCCCCGGATTGGGATTTTGGTTTTCTTCAATATCCATAAAAAATAAGGTAAAAAACGTTAACGTTGGAACGATGCCAGAATTATAATCAAGTTACCCCGTATAAGCAAATGCCGCAATGCGGAAGCGTAATACCCAATTTTCTCGCCTGTCTGGCCCCAAAGAAATTTTGGGGAGAAGGTCCTGCCTTCGTCTGACTTAAGCGCGCGTCTTCCGCTGTCATGAACAGCCTAAGTTACTCCAAACATCGCCAACCTGCTCCCGGCGGAAGCTTTAGCGGAATCTGGTGGACCCGACTGGACTCGAACCAGTGACCTTTCGAATGTGAATCGAACGCTCTAACCAGCTGAGCTACGGGTCCGCAGTGTAATTTAAAAATATAAAGATTTGGAAAATTAAAGACGTTATAACTACCTGAATCTTCCTATTTTTCTATTTCTAAATCTTTAAATTCTATGCAGCACTGCGTAAAATATACCACCCTAAACCGTACTGCGCAAGGGCTGATAGGTACAAGTATGGCAACGGCAAACCATAATTAACCATTCACGCATTACTCTTGCCACTTTGCGCTAGTTAGCGGTAATTTAACCAACCCATATCCGGCAATGCCCTTACTTCATTTAACGATTTACGATATAATGGAACAAGCTTAATTGTTTTATCAATGAAAAATGTCGACTCCGTAAGGCCGCAGACCAGCGGCCCCATAGTTAGCGTCAACAACAACCGCCAGCAAGTCAGCTTGTTGTCTAGGGGCAGCAAACCCAAAGCGCCAAAGCGCGCTTTAAAAATCTTACTGGCCGTGATTGGCGTTATAGCCGTTATCCTCGCCGGTTTAGTGGTGTCTCGCGCCGTGGATATCTCCAATAAAATTTTCGTTGGGCAAAAGACCTCGTTTTTCCAAAAAATCGCCGAAGTTTTTCAGGGCAGCCAGGGACAAGTCCGCCTGGCCGGACAGGACTCCGGCCAAATAAACATTTTGTTGCTCGGCATTGGCGGACAAGGCCATGACGGACCGTATCTGACCGATACCATGATTCTGGCCCAAATCCGACCCCAAGCCGGGGAAGTTGTACTTACATCCATTCCGCGCGACTATTGGGTGCAAAATCCCGAATCCCGCGCCTGGGAAAAAATTAACGCGCCGTTTTCCGACGGCTATATGAAAAACCATGACTGGAACGAGGCGGGACAGTGGGCCAGAGAAACGGTACAACAGCTAACCGGCCTGACTATTCCCTATTTTGCCGTGGTAGACTTTTCCGGTTTTGAAAAAGCCGTCGACCAAGTCGGCGGCCTCGATATTAAAGTCGACCGGACTTTCACCGATTACCAGTATCCCGACAACGGCACCGGCTATCTGCCGCCGCAAACGTTCACCGCCGGCTGGGAACATATGGATGGCGCGCGCGCCTTGATTTACGCCCGCAGCCGCCACGCCGAAGGTCCGGAGGGCAGTGATTTTGCCCGCGGCGTCAGACAGCGTAAAGTCATTGAGGCTTTTAAGGAAAAAGTCATTAATCTTAATTTGATCGCGGACGCGGGACGGCTTAACAGCCTGCTGTCGATTTTTGCCGACCACTTCCACACCAATCTCAACCCCGGCGAAATTTACAGCATGTACAATTTAGTGAAGGAGCAGAACCTGTCCAACATTCTCTCTTTAAGCTTTGACCCTTCCACCAATTTGATTTGCCCCTATATCCAGCCTGATAGCGGCGCATACACGCTTACCCCCTGCCCCGGCAAAACAGACGCCGATATAAAAAACTTTTTTAAAAACGCCTTCGCCATTGGCAAGCTGGCCCAAGAAAAAACCGTGGTTTGGATGAGCTCAAGCACTCATAATAGTCCGACTTACGAAGACGCCAACCGCACTCTTCAGCAAGCCGGCCTGACCGTTTGGGAATTCTCCTATTCCGGCCAGCCGCTGACGCAAAATGTATTTTACCAAGTAAATCCCAAACCGGCTACGGCGGAGTTCTTAAAAAACACGCTGGACGCGACGGAAGTTGCGCTGCCGCCGCCGGGAATGAAGCTGGATCCCGCCAAAGTCGATATTGTCCTCATTCTTGGCGGCAACGCCAGCAGCACAGCGGCGGAGCCACAGTAACTATTTAACAACTAAACAATTAAACAATGCGGCATCAAGGGTAATTAACTTGTTAATTTGTTACAGTGTTGCATTGTTTAATTGATACCACATATGACTTCAACCAAGCAATTACCAATAGTTGCCCTTGTTGGCCAGCCGAATGTCGGCAAATCCAGCCTGCTCAACAAGATCGCCGGCGGGCGGCCCGCGGTTACCTCGGAGGTCGCGGGCACGACGCGAGACCGCCAATATATTGACACTTCCTGGAACGGAGTGGACTTTACTTTGGTAGACACAGCCGGACTGTCGTTGGAAGCCCAGAGCGAGCTTGAACATAATGTCAATAAACAAATTGACATCGCTTTAGCGGAAGCCGAGGCCGTAATTTTGGTCGTCGATGGCCGGCTCAACCGCAACTCAGTTGAGCAAACAACGCTGCAAAAATTCCGGAAAATTAAAAAACCGGTGATTCTCGCCGTCAACAAGCTGGAATCGCCAAAATTGCGGGAAGAAAAACTTGTCGAGTTTCAATCGCTTGGCATCAAACCCCTGTTTGGCGTATCCGCGACCAGTGGCGCGGGGCTGGGCGATATGCTTGATAGCATCGCCGGCATAATCCGCGCCTCCTCCGGAAGGCTGTCTTTGGAAGCCGCCCCCGAAAGCAATCTCCCCGGCATCGCCGTCTCCATTGTCGGCAAGCCCAACGTTGGCAAATCCAGCATCTTAAACGCCATACTCAAAGAAGAGCGCGCGGTTGTCTCCCCCATTCCCGGCACCACGCGCACTGCCATCGACAGCCGTATTGCCATAGGCGGCGTTGATTACACTTTTATAGACACGGCCGGACTAAAGAAAAAAGAGCACCGCCAACAGCAGCCGGATATCTTTAGCGGCTTCCAAACTTTTAAATCCATCCGCCGCAGCGATGTATGCTTTTTGACAATCGACGCCGCGGAAGAAATCACCAAACAGGACCAGCGCATTGCCCAGGAAATTTTTTCCCAGGAAAAAGGCTGCGTCATTCTTGCCAACAAAATAGACCTGTACGAAGGAGACGAAGAAAAGCTGCGGGACTACATTAGCCTGCATTTCCCTTTTTTATGGATGTGTCCGCTATTTTTTGTTTCCGGCAAGACCGGCCAAGGCTTGAACCAAGCCCTAACCGCCATAAAACCAATTTACGAACGCCGGCACAAAACCGTAGATAACCAAACGCTGTCGGAATTCTTGATGAAGGCTATGCAGAAAAATTCACCCAAGTTGCTGCGCGATCAAAAGAAACCCAAAGTCTTCAGCCTGCATCAGACCGACGCCAACCCCCCGCACTTTGAGCTCCTGGTTAACCATCCGGCCGCCATATCACAGCAGTTCCGCAGGTTCCTGGAAAACTCCATTATCAAAGAACTGGATTTTTGGGGAACGCCGATTGTATTGCGATTGCGCGGTAAAGATAAAACCTAAAACGGATAGCAAAAGGCATCCCTGCGAAACGCAGGGATGCCTTTTGCTATGCTGACTTTT
>JAJYJE010000027.1 GCA_021789715.1 bacterium
TTTCACTGGATAAGATAGATAAGCGGGTGGCCAATAATAAGGTGCTGCTGTTTTATAAAAAAGCCGAGGTTAAAGAGTTTCCTTTGCCGCACGGCAGCGAGCTGGATTCCTGGATTATCAACCGGGTCAGGATTTTAGGCGGTGCTATTAATAAGACCGCGGCCGCGCTGCTGGCCAGGCGGGTTGGCCGCGATGACGCCGTTGAAGCCAGGTTTGGCGGTAAAATTATTGATATTAAAGAAGTTTTTGATCTTTGGCAGGTGGATTCCGAGATCCGCAAACTTCTGGCTTGCTCCGCGGGGGAAGAAATTGATGAGCCTATGGTAGCCGCGTTGGTACCGGAACGGGAAGAGGCGGATGCGCTGCGAATTGTCAGTGCCATAGCGGATAAAAATAAGCAGACGGCTTTAAAAGATATCGGCAGGTTTTTGGGAGACGGGGACGAAAAAGCTGGGATTATCCAGTTGAACGCTTTGCTTTCGGAACAGTTCCGGAATATTTTGGCGCTTCAGGACTTGCTGGCGCGCCGCGCGTCTGACCAGGAAATTTTAACTCAAACCTCCTGGAAGAGCGGCAGGTTGTTTGTCTTAAAAAAGATTGCCGCCCGCTTTCAACCGGCAGTTGTTAAAGGTACGCTCAATAAGCTGGCCGCGCTTGACCAGGAGGTTAAAAGTTCCTCCACACCGCCGCGCGTTTTGCTGGATTTGATTTTGGCGCAGTTATTCGCATAGAATACAAAAAATTAAACCGGCCATCGCGCGATGGCCGGTTTTGTTCCGTTGCTGGCGGATTTCCTTAGAGCCTCATCCTTAACAGTAGCGGGATGCCGGTTAGCACCGTAGGGGCAAAGGTAGCGCAGCAGGCATAACCCAGAAAGCGATGATAAGGATAGCGCAGGCCATTGAACCATATTACTATCGACAGGAGAATCAAAAAGAATAGAGTAGCGAACGGCAGATGGATCATAAACAGCCCGTCCCAGATAACGCCGTGGAACAGCGGCCGTTTGGTTTCTACCTCCAGCAGGTACAATACGGTAAGGCCAAGCAGCCGGTAGCCGTATTGCTGGTGTTCCCAAACTTTGTCATTCAGGACTGTCGCAGAGCCGTCGGCCGCCAGCCGGAGGGCGAGCGCCGTTTGGATGGTTCTGGCCATTAACCACACCATCCCTCCAAGCATCAAAAACAGCAGCGTCTTTATTTCCATTTTAGTTTCCTCTTTGAGCGGTTTTCGAACTTACATGTACTATATCAAAAATAACTTATAACATAAAAGGCGATGCCGGATAGCACCGCGGCTAGCCACAGCAGGATAAATGTCGCGGTAAAACGGTTGTGGCGTAAAAAGTAATTTACGCCTTTTTTGTAATTAACCCAAGCGATAACCATGTATACTATCAGCCCTAGGAACATCAGGAGAGAAAAGCTGCCGTGGAATATCGCCAGGCCGATGGCCGTGCCGTTTTCCAGTCGGCTGGGATTGGCGCGGCTGAGGGCGCGGGAAGCCATATAAGTTATGTTAAAGCAGATTTCGTAGCCCAGCGTCAGGGCGACCAGGGCATAGGGGAATTTATTGTAGCGGTAACCGGAATGGAAAACGTACAGCACCGACGCAGTTACCAAGATTTCGGTGAACAGGGTAAATGTTGAAAACCAAGGTATTCCTTGCATAATTTTAAATTTTCCTTCCTCGCGGGGTGTGCTCCGCGGCAATCACTTTATTGTTTAAGGAGGCCAGGCGGAAGCGGACGGCGTAAATGCCGAGCAGCATCAGCCCGGTGTAGGCTAAGCCTTCCTCGCAGACTTGGGCTAAAAGTCGGGGTTTAAGCGCGATCATGGTTGAACCGCTGGCGATTGTCAGGCCGAGGAGGATGTAAGAGGTCCGGAGTTTGGGCCCGGATGGGGAGAGTAGGGCGTAACCGGTACAAAAGACGCTGCCTAAGGCCACGACGATATGGAACGGGAGCAAGAGGAACATGCGGTGATAATTAATGATGTTGTCGCTAAGGCAAAAAGTTGCCGAACGCGATAAAAACGCTCAAGGTAGTAAGCGTGATTAATGAGAACAAAAACATATTTTTAGCCCAATGGGCATTATCAGCAGCTTTAAACCCTCGGAAGTCTTTGTACAACCAGATAACACCTAAAGCCATGGCCATGATTAAATAAACATAGCCTGTAAAGCCGTAAACTTTTAGGAGAATAGCCGCAACCAAGAAAGCAAAGGTGTAAAGCAGGATTTGGATTTTGGTTGAGGTGAGGCCGTAGCGCGCCGGCATAACCGGTACGCCGGCGGCGATGTAATCGTTAAGCCTGCGTATGGCAATGGCATAGAAGTGCGGCATCTGCCAGAAAAGTAACATGAGGAACAGCAACAGCGCGCCGAGGTCGAAGCGGGCAGTTACGGCTGTGTAGCCGATGACCGGGGGAGTGGCGCCGGCAACCGCGCCTACAAGTGCCGCGTGCGCGGTGCGGTGCTTGAGCGGCGTATAGAGAAAAACGTAGAACACAAAGCCGGCGAGCGCGGCGATCAGGCAGGCGGGATTGGCAAAAAAATAGAGATCAATGGCCCCAAGCGTTATCAGAATGCAGCCGTAGATGAATGCCGGCCTGACACCGATAGCGCCCCTGGCTAATTCCCGCCGTTTGGTCCGCGCCATTTTGGCGTCAATCTTCCGGTCGTAGATATTATTAAATACGCAGCCGGAAGCGATAACCAGGGACAGCCCGATAATTGTGGCAAGCAGCAGCCGGCCGTGAACGTGCCCGCGGGATGCCAGAAAAAATCCGGCCGCGGCCGTAATGGCATTGCCGTAAATCATACCGGGCTTGGTCAGCTTATAATAATGTTTAAACATGGCATTGAATGATATTTATATTTTAAATACCTTTTTAATAGCTCCCCTGGTCCTGCAAATATTGGTTGACCTGCTGCGGGGTCATATTAAAGTTGAGCGCGTACATAATCCAGAGCGAGCCGACTACTACCAGCAGGATAATGCCAAGGGTGGAGATAAAGAACGTCAGGTTCCAGCGCTTGCTTTTGTCGCCGAGGTGCAAAAAATAGCAGAGCTGGATGACCAGCTGGCCCATTGCCAGCGTTAAAATAACGCCGATGAGCAGGGGGTGGGACAGCGTCCGGTGGCGCGAAGCGACGTGAATTTCGACCAAGGCAAAAGCGGTAATCGTCAAAATGATCGAGGAAATGAAGCCGATTAAATAATTTTTGAAGGTAGGCATAAGCTGCAAATTTTCAATTTACGATTATCAATTTTCAAACAATGTTCGATGATCAAATTTAGAGTTTTTAAAATTTAAAATTCATCGGAAATTATTTACAAAACTCCCATCAAATACACGATCGTAAAAATAAAAATCCAGACTAAATCCAGAAAATGCCAGAATAAGGCCAGGCGGGCCAGCTGACTGTTGGTTTTCGGCGCTAGGCCGCGTTTTCTGACTACCAGCAGCATCACGGCCATCCATAACAACCCGGCGGCAATATGCAGGCCGTGCGCGCCGACCAGGGTAAAATAGGAGGTTAAAAAAGCGCTGTGCTGCGGACCGCTGCCCGAGGCGTACAGGCGGCGGAATTCGGTCAGTTCCATGAACAGAAAAGACAAGCCGAGCAGGAAAGTAACGGTAAACCACGATAATACTTTTTTTACCTCGCCGCGCTGCATGACTAAATAAGCCAAACCGCAGCTAAAGCTGCTGGTAAGCAAGATAACGGTTTCCGCCAGCACGAAAGGCAGATTGAATAATTGTCCGCTCGCCGGCCCGCCAAAGGTGTTGTTATGCAGTACCGCGTAAGCGGCGAACAGTGCGGCAAACATAATCAAATCCGTCATCAAATAGACCCAGAAGCCAAACAGAGAGTTTTCGGTTTTTTCGTGTTGATGGTTAATCGCTGTTGTGTCCATAGAATGACATAGGCAGATAATGGGAGAGGAGTAGATATTAAGCGTGCCTACATTTTTAAATATTTATAAATATCTTGCGGGTGATTTTTCAAATTTTTCCAATTCCTGCGCCGTGACTGTGTATTCTGTATTTTCATCCAGAGACCTGATTATAATGCAAACGATCACGCCCGCGAGTCCGAAAATCTGCATCCAAACAATGTGCCAGACAAACGCGAAACTCGCCAAGAACGCAAAAGCCGATAAGTAAATAGCCATTGCTGTATTTTTTGGCATTTCAATATTCTGATATTCTTGACCTCTTCCTGTTCTCGCATCCCTCATCTTTTGTTTGTTTTCCCACCACGCGTCCCGCCCGGTTACGGTCGGTACGACCGCGAAATTATAGAATGGCGGGGGGGAAGCGGTGGACCATTCCAGCGTCCGGCCGTTCCATGGGTCGCCGCTGGTGTCCCGGTTTTTTTCGCGGTCGCGGATGCTTACGATTATTTGGGCCACTTGGAAAAGCGCGCCTATGCCTATTAGCGCCAAACCCAGGCCCGCGGCAATGAACAGCGGTTGCCAGCCGGGTACATTATAGTGGTCAAGCCGGCGTGTAGCCCCTAAAAAGCCGAGGAGATACAGCGGCCCGAATGAGAGCAAAAATCCGAACAGCCAGAACCAAAAGGCTTTTCTTCCGAGAGATTCATTGAGCCTGAACCCAAAAATTTTGGGGAACCAGTAAGTAATGCCGGCAAAAATGCCGAACAGCGCGCCGCTGACTATCATGGTGTGGAAATGCGCGACCAAAAATAAGCTGTTGTGGAGCTGGTAATCCGCCGCCGGCAGCGACAGCAGCACTCCCGCCATGCCACCGAACGTAAAACAGGCCAAAAAGCCCATAAACCAGTAAAGCGGCGTGGCAAAGCGGATTTTTCCCTTATACAGAGTCGAGATCCAGTTAAAAAACTGCACGGCCGTGGGGATGGCGATAATTCCGGTCATAATGCCGAAGAACGCGTTAACGTCCGCGCCCGCGCCCATGGTAAAAAAGTGGTGCAGCCAGACTAAACAGGCCAAGGCGGTTACGCCGAACGCGGCTAGGACCTGCGATGTGTAGCCGAACAGTTTTTTTTGGGCAAAGGTCGACACGATTTCGGAGTAAATGCCGAATGTGGGCAAAATCAGGATATATACTTCCGGATGGCCCCACATCCAAATTAAATTGACGTACATCATGGGGTTGCCGCCGGCCGTGGCTGTAAAGAAGTGCAGGCCGAAATACCTGTCCAGCCACAATAAGGTGATGACTACGGTTAAAATGGGAAAAACGGAGACCACGAGAAGCATGCTGCAGAGCGAGGTCCAGGTGAACATGGGCATATCCATAAGTTTCATGCCCGGCGCGCGCATTTTTAAAATGGTAACAATAAAGTTGATGCCGCCGATGAGTGTGCCCAGGCCGGAAATTTGCAGGCTCCAGATCCAGTAGTCCACCCCTACGCCCGGGCTGTAGGCAATTTCGGCCAATGGCGGCAGGGACAGCCAGCCGGCTGAGGCGAATTCGCCGCCGAATATAAAGAACATATTGATCATAATCGCGCCGGCCACATACAGCCAGAAGCCCAGGGAGTTCATAAAGGGGAAGGCCAAATCGCGCGCGCCGATTTGCAGGGGCACAATCAAATTAATCAAGCCGAACAGCAGGCCCATGGTCGCGAAAAATACCATAATGTCCCCATGGGCGGTGAAAATTTGCTGGAAGTGGGCGGGGGTTAAATAGCCGGCGTGCGGGCCTTCGGCTATGGATTGTTGCAGCCAGATCATGGCCGCGTCCACCGCGCCGCGGAACAGCATCAGTGAGGCCACAATCAGGTACATAATGCCGATTTTTTTGGGATCAGTGGAGGTGAGCCAGCCATTCCAGAGCCATTTCCAGCGTTTGAAGTACGTCAAAATTCCGGCCATAAAAGCGCCGCCGCCGATGATGGTTGCCGTCCCCGCGATAGTGAACCACTCGTGGGGCAGGGAAGACCAGGTTAAGTTACCGAACAAGATGTTCATAAAAACAAATTTTCATTTTGGTTATTGTCCATAGAAAATTGAAAATCGTGAATTAAAAATTATCCGTGGTCATGCCCGACACTCGGCGGTCCCATATAGCGGTCAATGACGCCGTAATATAAGTTAGGGTCAACAGGCGCATACGTTGCCGCCGGAACGTTTTGTGCCGGCAGTTCCAGTTGTTTGTATACTGCGGCAGTGAGAGCGGGGGAGGACTGCTTGGCCGCAGCTACCCAGGTTTTAAAATTACTTGGCGTTACTGAGTTTACCGTAAACGTCATGCCCGCGTATCCCGCGCCGTTGATTTCGGAATTTTGGCCGCGAAAACTGCCAAGATCGGTCGCTATGAGATTTAAATGATTGGTCATGCCGGTCATGGCGGCCATTTGTCCGCCAAGCTGCGGAATCCAGAACAGGCTCATGGGACCATCGGCTGAAATTACAAATTGCACCGGCACATTTTGCGGAATATCAAGAGTGTTAACTGTGGCAATGTCCTGGTCGGGGTAAATGAACAGCCACTTCCATTCCAGCGCCATGACTTCGATAGTTAGCGGTTTGGTTTTGGGATCAATCGCCTTGAGTGGGTCAAGGTTGTGCGCGCTTTGGAAATTGATAATGGAGATAAGCGCGATCAGCAATCCTGGAAACAGCCACCACACCCATTGGAGGCGGTTATGCCGCTGGCCCCAATCGGGGTCATATTCGCCGTTGCGGCCGTCGCGGTATTTGAAAATTATGAAAAAACCAGCCGCCAGAACCGGGATAGCCAGGCAGAGCATCATTAAAATGGCGGTTATAATCAAACGGCTCTGGGCCTGGGCTATAGAGCCTTTGGCGTTGAATACGCCGAGGTTGGGTAATTTAAAAATCGGATGAAAGATCTGGAGCAGGCTCAAAACGAGCAGGGCTAGATCCGCCAATCCGATGAAATACGTTAAGATTTTTTCTTTTGGTTTAGTTTTCATGCTTCAAGAGCCTATGTTGATATTATAGCACTGTTTGGCGGTTTTTTCAGACCTGTATAAACTTGCGGAAAATTTTGGTTTGGTATAGTATTTGCGTATCAGGGCGCAAGCTGGCCTTGGTAATTTACATGAAAAGAGGATACTGTTATGTGCGATTACTCCTTAATGGGAGTACCCAACCGCCTTGCAGAACAAGGTGAGGAACTTTGTTCTCACAGATTCAGCACAGGCTCAATCGGACTTGCACCCGCGGCTGAGGTTGCCGCCTATCACGCGTGGGGCAAAGCCAACGCTCAAGCCGGCATGCTTGCGGATATCTTCAGTTGTCAGAAGCGGCCGATCGTTCATGCGGCTTGTCTGCTGCCTGGAACTCGCCTGGTGCTCAGTGGCATACCGTCCGAGATTCAGCAGTCGTGCGGCGTCGGGGCAGTTGATAAGGTAACGTTTACACAGATCACGGCGCAGGAGAACACACACCGTGACGCGTTCCGGTTCGGTAACGGCAATACCGTGCTTATCCAGAAATGCGGCGAAGGCGTGCGCGTCTTAGTCGAATCGCTGGAGGACGCGACCGAACGCGAAGAGGTGGCGGAGGAAGTGTTTACTTACGCCCGGCGCTAAGGCACACGCTAATGACCTCCGAGAGGGGCAAAAGGGACAGTTTATTTGCCGTCCCCGGAGCTCCTCTCGGCTTCAATTTCCGGCCAGTAGGCCGTTTTTATTTTCCCTCCAAAGGCGTACATGGAGGGGATAGAAGCGGGTGCCGGTTACGTCTAAAAAGGTGTATAATAAAAGTGAAATTTCCCAGAGAAACAAAATTACAAGTAACGGGACTTATATGGAAAATTCCAATTTTGACCCCTCCGGCAAGCAAACCCCGGAATTGCCGCCCGGGCGATGGTATCATCGCAAGGGTTGGTGGATCGCGGGAGCGCTGCTGGCAATTGCGGTTATTGTGGGTTTAATTTGGCAGCACACCGCCTCGCAGGTATTGCGCAAGCAGAGTTCAAACGCCCCCGCTCAACCTGTCATTCAGAGCAACTACCAGGAACAGGCGGTTAGTTTAAGCGACGTCCCAAACTATGAGAATGTGCTTAAAAAATACGGGTTGACGCTAAGTGCCGGCCAGCAGCAGTTTCTGGACCAAAATAAGTTTTTGTTGGTTGATATCAATAAAACCAATCTCAATTATCAAAGCCCGCGCTACTCCGATGAAATGCTGGCGTACTTTGACCAGCTCGGCGGCAATTTTGACGAACACTACCGTACGCCGGCCGATACTATATTGGTTACGCCGGATATTGTACTGCACGCTTACCACAAATTTTTTGATATCGCCCTAAAAGATATTGAGGAGCACCAGTTAACTGTTGAGCTTACGCAATTCGTGCGGGCACTATACGAGAACGCGGACGCACAAATGAAGCAGCACAGCGGCACAGCGCGCGATCACTACCAGAAAATTTTAGCCCAGGTCACGGTAGCCCGAGTCTTGTTGGAAAACCAGGCGCCGCCCAAGCCGGATTATTTTCAAACGCCGGCAGACGAAGCTAATTACCAGAAACTCGACAGCCAGGACGATTATGCCCACGCCCAAGCCATTTTGGCAAAATATAGCAGCGAGCTAGGCCCGGATCTGGCCGCGGCAGCGTCCGAGGAATTAAAGAACATTTACGCGGCCAGCGACGTTACGCCGTCGCCGCTGTTCGGCTCGTATAACACCGACATCCAAGCCGATTACACCCAATACACGCCGCGCAGCCACTATACCGAAAATTCGGCGCTTCGCGCTTATTTTCGCACTATGATGTATTTTGGCCGCAGCGCTTACTATTTTAAAACCAATGACGGAATTACCGATGCCGCGCTGGTTGACTCGCTTATGGGCATGGCGGATTCAATCGGTGTAAAGCCGGTGGATCCTTGGAATAAAATTGTTGCCATCACCACGTTCTTTGCCGGACAGAACGACGACATTGGCTATAACGAAGTCAATCCGTGGATTAGCCGCGTGCTGGGCAGCGGCCAAACAGCGGTCGCCAATGCGGATGCTGGCGCGATAAACCAGTTGGCCGCCAATGTCTGGCAGCTGCCGCAGCCGCAAATTTTATCCGATGTCATTGTGAGTCCCGAGGTTCCGAATATGACTAAGAACGAC
>JAJYJE010000028.1 GCA_021789715.1 bacterium
CAGCCAAAAACGGCAACAGGCATTGGTATTTTCCCCCCGCTTTATGCTAAGCGTATTATGGACCAACTACAAAAAAAGTTACTGGGATGCAACCTCGGGGCGGACACTTGACCCCCAGCGGGACAATATCACCACTTCCGAAGGACAAAGCTACACCATGCTGCGCGCCGTATGGGAAGATGATAAGCCGACCTTTGACAAAACCTGGCAATGGACGCAACAGAATCTCAAACGGCCGGACAGCAATTTGTTCTCCTGGCTATACGGCAAACGCGCCGACGGCAGTTACGGCATCATGCAAAGCCAAGGAGGGCAAAATACCGCCACCGACGCCGACACCGACATCGCTCTGGCTCTCGTTTTTGCCGCCAAACGCTGGAATAACTCCGCCTACCTCGACCAGGCCAAGCTGATTATCGGCGATATTTGGACTAACGAAATCGTAACCATTAACGGCGAACCTTACGTTACGGCCGATAACCTGGAAAAAAATTCGCCTAGTGCGGTACTGGTCAACCCTTCCTATTTTGAACCCTACGCCTACCGCATTTTTGCCGGGCTCGATCCCGCCCATGATTGGCAAGGGGCCATAAGCAGCTCTTATGGCATCTTGGAAAGAAGCAGCCTGGCTTCTCTGGACAAAAATACCAGCGTCGGCCTGCCGCCTGACTGGGTGGTCGTCAGCAAAACCGACGGCAGCCTCTCCGCTTCCACCAACGGCGGCCTGGATACCAATTACGGGTACGACGCAATGCGCGTGCCATTCCGCATTGCCCTGGACTATCGCTTCAGCGGCGATCCGCGGGCCAAGGCTTTTTTGGATCGTTTGTCTTTTCTCGGGCAACAGTGGCAGGCCAACCAGCGGCTTGCGTCGGTTTACGGACACGACGGCAGCGCAGTCTCAACCGACGAAGCGCCGGCCGTATACGGCGGCGACATCGGCTATTTCATTATCAGCAGGCCCGACCTTGCCGAAAGCGTTTACAAAAACAAGCTGCTGACGCTTTATAGCGCCGACGCCCAAGATTGGAAGCAGCCTTTAAGCTATTATGATGATAATTGGGCGTGGTTCGGCCTGGCACTTTACAACAACTCGCTCGTCAATTTATACGCAGCCCGGTAATTTTGCTGGGGTGTTTGCTTATAGTTAAATTCAGACTTAATAAGCCCTAAAAAATAATTTTAGATGGCCATATGCCGCCCACTCCCCCCGAGCCACATCAACTTGAATCTTCATTTCTCAAAAGCACCACGCCCAAGGCGCTGGTCACGGTAGCCGTCGCTATGGCTGTCGTTTATTTTCTCGTGCTTGCTTTCCTGTTTCCCCGCGGCAACCAGGTATTGTTCTGGCTGCTGATGGCCGGGGAAATTTTTCACATCTGGCAAATCGCGACCTACGTTTACACCGTTTGGGACCAGCCGGCGGGCGGGGCGCCGTACCGCCCCGTTTCGGGCGGGGCGCCGGCGCTGCCGGCCGACGTGTTCATTACCGTAACCGGAGAACCGACAGAGGTAGTAGAAGCTACGGCCCGGGCCGCGTTGCGCATGAATTATCCGGCGGGATTTAATGTCTACCTGCTCAACGACGGAAAAATCGCAAAAAAACCTAACTGGCGCGAAGCGGAGAGCTTAGCCAAACGCCTCGGCATTGCCTGCATAACGCGGCAAAAACCCGGCGGCGCCAAGGCCGGAAACATTAACCACGCCCTTAGACTCACGCGCAATCCGCTGGTGGTCGTGTTTGACGCCGATCAAATGCCCCGTCCCGATTTTCTAAAAAAATCCGCCGCTTACTTTTCAGATCCCGAAGTCGGCTTTGTGCAGTCTCCCCAATACTATAAAAATTTCAACACCAACGAAATTACCCGCGGGGCCTGGGAACAGCAGGAACTATTTTTCGGGCCTATCTGCAAAGGAAAAAACCGGCTGAATTCCGCGTTCCTTTGCGGCACAAATATGGCTATTCGCCGCGCTGCGCTGGAACAAGCCGGCGGAATGTTTGAAAAAAGCATTGCCGAAGATTTCCTCACATCGCTCTTTTTGCATGAACGGGGCTGGAAATCGATTTATATTCCCGAGATCTTGGCGGAAGGCCTGGCTCCCGAAGACTTTTTATCGTACTACAAACAGCAATTCCGGTGGGCGCGCGGCAGCCTTGAAATGGTTTTCCGCTACAACCCGCTGCTGCGGCGGGGACTGACCTGGCATCAAAAAATCCAATATCTCGCTTCCGCCAGCTACTATCTGTCAGGCCTGGTTGTTTTGCTTAACGCCCTGCTGCCGCTTGTGTTCTTTTTTACCGGGCAAGTTCCGTTAATTGTATCCACAATGGGATTGACCGCGATTTTCCTGCCCTACATTTTCCTGGTCATCCTGACATTGCGGCTTACGAGCAACTATTCCTATACTTTTCGCGCCCTGTCATTTTCCATGGCGTCTTTCCCCATCCATATACAGGCCCTCTGGGCGGTTCTGACCAATCAAAATAGCGGCTTTTCCGTTACCGCCAAAAAAAAACTGGACGGCAACTTTCTATATCTCAGCGCTCCGCACCTCCTTTACATAGCCGCGGCGCTTCTGGGTATGGAGTGGGGCTACCTTCGCGACGGTTTAACCGCTCCGCTGCTGACCAATATGTCGTGGGCGCTATTTAATATTATGGTTTTTCTGCCATTTGTTTTTGCCTCCGGGCCATGGGCCGAAACAGCCAGGCAGCAGGGGGAAAATCAGCCCGGCCTTAAGTACGCCGAACCCGCTTCCGAATCTGTCTTTAAATTAAAAGACGGCTGATGCCCGCTTCGCCAATCTTTTGATCTTTTAACCGTTTAATTTTAAATTATTGGATGCCAAACGAATACTTCAAAACAATTTCTCCCGCCTTGGATGCGTACGCGGTACCTGATTATGGCAATGCGGCAGCCGGCCAAGGAGAAACAAGCGTACCGTGGACCGACCGGCTAATTTTAGGGCTGCTAATGCTGGCCGTGCTGGGCGTGTCGCTTTTTTTCTTGTCAAAACAGAGCCTGCGGCTGGATGAAGCCCAAAGCATCTGGCAAGCGAGCCATACCGCCCAGGGCGTACTGCATACTATAGCCGAAGACGTAACACTGCCTCTCTATCCGCTGCTGCTTCATTTTTGGATTTTTATGTTCGGCGACGGCGTCGGCATGCTGCGGCTTATGTCACTGCTGTTCTTTCTCGCGACGATTCCCGCCATCTACTTTCTCGGCCTTCTGGCCTACGACCGGCGGGTTGGCCTGGCAGCTGCCGCCTTCACCGCGGTTTCGCCATTCCTTAACTGGTACGGCAACGAAATCCGCACTTACAGCCTTATGGTGCTTTTAGCCGTACTGAACCATTTTTATTTTCTTTCCGTTTACAAACGGAGTCGCGCGGCAAGCGGCGCAAAGCAGGCAGCCTGGTGGCTCGGTTACGCCCTAACCGGCCTTCTGGGCGTTTACACCCATTACTTATTTTGGTTTCTCCTCCTCAGCCAGGCGCTGTTTTTCCTGTTTTACCGGCGGCGTTTTCCCGCCGGAACATTTTGGGGATTGGCGCTTACGGCTATTGCCCTGCTGGCCGCGCTGGCGCCTTGGGCTTACTATGTATTCGTCCTAATCAAACAAATTTCCAACAGCGAACCGATGCTGCTAAGGCCGCATTTAATCGATCTATTTAACGTCTTTTCCCAGTTCCTGTTCGGCTTCCAGGACGACCACTTAAACACGCTGATTATCGCCTTGTGGCCCCTGGCAGTGGTGATGGCGTTTCTTAGCTTGAGGAAAAAGATCAAAATTCCCCCGGAAAGCGTCTACTTTTTTATTGCCACATTCTTCCCCATTCTCGCCATATTCGCGTTAAGCGTGACAGTCCGGCCAATATTCCTATCCCGCTATTTGATTTTTTCCGTGCCTTCGCTCTACCTGTTCCTTATTTGGCTTATTAGCACCTACCCGAAATTTTTAAAACACGCGGCCGAATGGGCGGTTATTGCCGGCATGGCAATAATGCTCGCGGTGCAAATTTACAAACCGGATACCCCGGTCAAAGAGGACTACCGAGGCGTAAGCGCCTACCTGAGCCAAAACACCAATCCGCAGGACATTGTAGTGATATCCTCGCCCTTCACCATCTACCCGATTGAATACTACTATGCCGGTACGGCCAATATGGTGACGCTGCCGATCTGGGATCGCGCCGCCGTGGGAGCGATTCCGCCCTTCTCCCAACAAGAGCTGCTCAGCGATGCCGGCCAAATCCAAATGGCCCACCAAAAGGCCTACCTCGTATTAAGTTACGACCAGGGCTATCAGAAAAATATCAAAGATTACTTTGATAGCCATTTTCCCCTCCTCTCCCGGCAAAATTTCTCGCCGGGACTGAATGTGTATGTTTACGATCTGCAAAATAAGTACGGAGCCGGTAAAAAATCGTAAACCCCCGCCAAAAACTCGCCCCTTGGGGGCGAGTTTTTACGGCTGGTTTATCTCTTTATTTCTACATTTATATTTATTTGCCCGCTTGCGGCAAATATGTTTCTACCAGGATGACAGTGAAGCCAGTCCCAAAGCGTAATCCGGCCAAAACACGCCGGCATTAGGGCCGCCGTTGCAAGCGCCGTCGCTACCGCCCGGATCCTTGCCCCAAATTAACGCGTCAACCAACGGATTGCCGGTATTGCTCGTAGGCTGGCTGCCCAAACCGCGGCCGGGCGGATTGCACCAGGCATTGTCAGATGCCGGCCCTTGGCCGTTGCGGCTGGTATCA
This sequence comes from bacterium, assembly GCA_021789715.1. Lineage (GTDB taxonomy): Bacteria > Patescibacteriota > Doudnabacteria > UBA920 > UBA920 > JAJYJE01. Next base: position 4,768 of record JAJYJE010000028.1, read on the forward strand.
ATAACAAAATGTTTGCCGCCGACTAAGCTAGAGATCTGCTGGCCATAAGCGATATTGTCGCTGGTCCAGGTAAAATTAGACATGTTCAGGGCAAAACCGTCTGCCCGGGCAATACCGGACTGCTGCAGCCGGCCGGCCATATCGCCGGCCGAAATCCAGTCCGGATGGCCGGCATCTATATAAACCGCGGTGCCGGGCAAAGCTTTCAGCGCGTTGACGGCGTATGAGAGCATCTGGTAGCGCGTCTGCAAATCAGCAGCCGATAGGCAGCTAGTCAGGGCAGTTCCGTCCGGCTCGAGCACAATAGCGGCCTTATTATTGCCAATACCCGCCGCCACCTGGTTAATCCAGTCCTGGTATTCGGACGCGGTTTGAGCGCCTCCCGCGGAGTAGCCGCCGCAGTCGCGGTTGGGAATATTATATAATACGAAAATCGGCATTTGACCTTGGGCTTTAGCCGCGCTAATAACGCCCGCCGCGTCGCTGGCCACGTTAGAATTCCATCCGCCCAACCAAACCGCGTTCGGTTGCGACGCGATCTTTTGCATCAGCAGCGCATTCTGCGGCTGGCTGCCGCCGTTCATATTAATCCACTGCTGGGCATTGGAATTTAAGTCGCGGTAAAAAACCGCGCCGGCCAAAGGATTGCCGGAGACGCCGTTTGCCGGCCCAGTCTGGCTCGCGGCAACCGTTGTTGCCGCGGTCACCGCCCCAGAAGCCGGTTGCGAAGCCGGAATGTAAACATTAACGCTGCGGGAGGAGATTGTTTGGTCACTCGCGTTTTTGGCAATAAACGTGACACTATAAGGCCCGCTGCCTTTCCAATCCCAGCCGGACACGTTAACCTGGGCTTCTTTATGCGGCGAATCCTGCGTGTTGTCGTCCATCAGATTCAGCGCGCCGCCGTCTACCTGCCAGTACATTTGGTAGGAATTCAGCGGCAATCCGGTAACCACCGCCTTAAACGGCTGGGTACCAAGCACGGTCGCGCCGTCTACCGGCCACCATACCGATACGCTGGCCGGAGCTTGGGCCGCGGTTGCCGCGGAGGGTGCCGACACCACGGTTGCCGCCGGGCTCGGACCGGACACGGCAGCGGACAAAGCCGGCGCGGTTGCCGTCTGAATGCCCGCGGCCGCAATTAAACTGCCAGCCGGACAATTCTGTCCGATGTGATGAGCGGGGTCGGAATCGCTTGGGTCGGTAGTGTGATGCGAGGGATCATTATCCACATTCCCGTTACAATCCACAAAATTACCGCTAATAGTAGGGTAACCATTCACATAAACCACAGTCGTGGCCGCGCCCGCTCGGTTCCAGACCAATCGCCACGGCGAAAAGGAAGCCACAGAAGCGGCTAATACCGTTATCGCTCCCGCAAAAACCGCAGCTTTGGCCAATTTAATCTTTTTAAAAAAGCGCGGGTAAGTATAGCCGGCCGCAGTCGTCAAGTTACTTGAAACAAGCGGGGCGTTAGGGCTCCAGGTTCCCGGCCTGATTTGAGAGAGCGGACCGGGAATTTTTGTTTTGGCGCGTTTTGTTTTGGGGACGGGCAATGCTATCCTGGCCTCATTTTTAGGCATCTTTAAATTTTAATTCTTAAACTTGCGCGGAGTTGGTTTGATTTTAAGGATTTGTTTCCAATTCACGCGGCTGCAATGCAACAATTAAAGCTTAGCAAGGCAGCCAACCCCGCGTCCAGAAAAATATCCCCTTCCCCCCGATTCCGCTCTAAACTTTCAGAAACAAAAAAAAATCTTTTGCCGCCAACAGGGCTATTTAAAATACCGCTCCGGGCAAGCTGGATATGCCCCGGCCGGCGGAATGTGATACAATTAGGCAGGTTTATAACAAGCTCCGACCGTTTTGCGGGTGCCGGACGAACCCCTAATATCCTTTTGTAACAAAATGATCGATTCCGACGTCTATATTTTTAGTTCCTCAAATCTAAGCGGAAAAATCGAAGTTCCTTACAGCACATTCGATAAGGCCAAGCACGGCGACGAAGCCGCTTTTGGCCATATTTACGACCTTTTTTACAAAAAAATTTACCGCTTTATCTACTTTCGCGTCAGTCATAAAGAAACGGCGGAAGATTTGGCTGAAGAGGTTTTTCTGAAAGCCTTCGGTAGAATAGGCAGCGTCCGGAACCATGAAGCCTTGGAAGGTTGGCTCTATCAAATCGCCCGCAATACAGTTATAGATTACTACCGCGCAAAAAAAACAACAGTCGCCCTGGACGATATTGAAAATACTTTGCAGTACGAATCGGCAATCATTGACATTCTTAACCTCAGCCAAGACCAGCAGCTCCTTATGGATGCCGTCAAAGAACTCGGCGCGGAGCAGCAAATTGTCATTAAGCTAAAATTTTTGGAAGAACTTGATAATGCCACTATCGCCGAACTGCTCGACAAAACCGAAGGAGCCGTAAGAGTCATCCAGCATCGGGCAATCGCAAAACTGCAGGAATTAATCAAGACAAAGTTGAATAAAGATTAAGCCCGATTCGCCTAAACATTCGAGTCATGCACGACCCCATTGACCACATTTTTAACCAAGCTTGCCGGCAGCTCCGGGAGGGAAAATCCCTGCCGGAAATTCTTTCGCAGTGGCCGGGGCGCCAACGGGAACTGGAATCCTTGCTCGCTATTGCCGCCGCGTTAGGGAGCCTGCCCAAACACAGCGTGCCGGAACCAGCCATGCAACGTAAGTACATACTCGCCCCTTCCCGGCGCCTTTGGGTAAACTGGCTGCACTTGTCGCGCTGGAGTGCGCTCAGCATGTCCCTGCTGCTGTTTGCGGCGATTTTAGGCGGCACCGGTTACGCCGCGGAACAAAGCGTACCCGGCGACGCGCTATTCAGCCTGAAAAAAGCGGCGGAACACTTGCAGCTCCAAATGGCTTCCAATCCCGAAGACAAGCTTAAACTCCAAGTCGCCATAGCACAAAAACGCTTAAACTACGCGCAGACCGTAGTGGACAACCCCCTGCATAATCCGCAGCAGGAAACCGCCGCGCTGAACGAATTGGCTGACGAAACAATGAACACCGCCAATGCGATAAGCCAAGCCACGCAAAATCAAACATCCTCCGCGGCAGCCAGCCAGGATCATCCGCTCATTGCCACATTAAACAGCATAACCGCGCAGCAGGAAACTTTGCTTAAAAAACTTACGGCCCAAAATAACGGCTCCATCAGCAAAGATCTGCTAAGCGATGCTCGGGCCAGCACCGCCAAAGTCGCGGAACTTAACCAGACGCTTGCGGCGGCCAGCAACGATACCGCCTTAACGCGGCTTCCGGCGGGCGCGGCAAGCAGTACCGCATCCAGCACAATCGCGGCCGGCATAACCGCAAGCAGTACCGCATCTTCTTCTCTAACCGGGGAAGTTAAGGGAACCGAGGTCATGGGTTCTACCGCCTCCGCCCAATACAACGGAAGCAAAACAGCCGCGGCTTCGGCCACCGGTACGCCGGACCAGGCCGCCCAGGACCCCAATACCGCCATCGGCTCATTTATCATAGAGGACCCGTTGCCGCAAATGCCGCAAGCCGGCCCGACCTCAACCCCATAATGGTATCTTGATTGGAGAAATGAACCATACTCATTTCTTCGATTCAGGATGGCAGAACGGCCCCGTACTGTCACTCGATGGCATACGGACGGCCCCCGGAAGCTTTAAAACAGAAAAAATACAGAAAACAACCCGTATCTAGAGGCGGGTTGTTTTTTTGCACAAAAAAATGGTATAATATATTTATCAACTGATGACGGAAATCCCAAATAACGGGCAAGCCATCAGTGGCGGAGAGGGAGGGATTCGAACCCTCGGTACCTATTGGGTACTCCGGTTTTCAAGACCGGTGCACTAAACCACTATGCGACCTCTCCAAAACTTATTATAGTTTAGTCAAAAAAAATCAAAATGTCCACTTCAGTTCGCGTCATAACACCCATCATAACATGGCAAGCGCCGGAATTTCGGCATTACCCGAAAAATTACTCCTGGTATACCACTGCCGCAGCCATTAGCATATTGATCGTCGGCTTCTTCGCAATTGAACGCGACATTTTTGCCGCTTTAAGCCTGGCGATTATGGCAACGCTTATTCTGCTGTTTGCGCGCCACACGCCTGAGCTGGTGGAGATTGAGCTTAACTCCAAAGGCATCGCGTTTGGCAACGTCATCTATCCCTACAAACAAATTAAGCATTTT
>JAJYJE010000029.1:0-3349 GCA_021789715.1 bacterium
CTCCACCGCAATAGGATTACTGGCGGGACGAATCCTGCTTGCCGCAGGCGTGGTCGCTTGGGCCTCGGTAGACCGAACAAAACTAGGATTATTGTTGATCTCGGTATCCATTTTTTCTACCCTTTCCATACTTAATTATACCACATTTCCCATAAATTATACTAAAAACGCCCGGTTAAAGGTTCAGCTTATCCATATTATTAGACTGCCCTTTGGAACTCGTTATGATAGTGACCATGGAATCCTCCATGGTCACTGTCGGGAAAGGGAAACTTAAAGTACGGCTAGGGACTAACCACAGCCGGCGTAGTCGTACAGCCCTGGGGGAGCTGAGAACACACCTGATTAAGTTCCTGCTGGGATGAGGGCGGCGGGGGCGGGGGCTGGTATTGCGTGCCATAAATCGGCACGACCGGCGTCAGCTGAGCCGCGGCCAGGCAAGTCGCCTGCTCTTTCAGCACGCCAACAGCCGAAGGATTACGCGGACTATTGGTTGTAGCGCCGCTGAATACGAATTTGGTGAACAGCGTCTGGGTAATCTGGGCGATAAACGCGCTGGCGAAACTGCTGGCATTGCTAATGCCCAATTGCAGCATGGCCTGGAGGCTGGCGCGTTCCCCGCTGACAATACTGTTGATCGAGGTGGTAATGGAACCGGTCAGGGCATTACGCGGCGACTTCAGCCCGCTGCTGGTCAGCTCCCGGTTGACGGCCTGCTGGGCCGCGCTTTCGGTCTGATCCGCCATATCCTGATAATACAGCTGCCAGCCGCTGGGCGACGACAGGAAATCGCCCACCGAGGCCAGTCTTTGGTAATAATTCGGATCAGTAGGACTTAAGGACACAGGATCGAACCCAAGGTATTGGCTGGCTTTTGCCTGAAATAACGGCGCCAGGGTTTGATTTTGCGCATCGCAAGAAAACTGAGGAATAAACTGTTTAATAATTTGCCGGTCCAACGAGTCGCTCACGTACTTATTCAAATAGTCATCCGCATATTGGCCGTTAACCAGGGCGTCGGAATAATACAAAAAATTTGCGATCATATAATTGCTCTCTATCTTCTGGACCATCTTATCTAAAAACGAGCTCATAAAAGTGGAAAAAGATGAAACCAGGCCCTGCTCAACCGCGTCCATAATTAGGCGCGGAATATCGCCCGCGGTAATTGTCACGTCGCCGAGGCCCAAAAACGCCTGAGCCTTAGGGATTAGCGTAAAGCCGGAGGGCTTTGGCGCGACTTCGCCGCCTGGGAAAGTAAGGGAAGCGTCGGCCAGCTGATACTTGCCGACTAATTGATTATAGCCGTCGGTAAAAGTTTTGGCGCTCTGGTCTATGGCCGCGTACTGCTGGTAAACATCAGCCCAGGGGTCAGTATTCTGCTGGCTGGCGTATTGCTGGGACAGATCCAGCAGCTTTCCATATGACATATAGGCCGAAACCAGGGCTTTTTGGATGTTTACGGCCTCTTTGGGCACCGGCGCATCCGTTAACTGCCGAAAAGCCTGGGTGTAAAGTTTGGTGACATTTGCCGCGACAGTGGGATCGGCAAAAATCTGCTGGTTCTGAGCCGAGGCCTTCTGGTTAAAACTAACCAAGGGGCCTATTGCCGCCGTTAAATAATCCGTTATGGCGGCTTTGCCTGAAGCATTGGTAAGACGCAGGGCGGAATCGGCCACTACCGGAGGATTGACGGGCTGGTCGGTTTTTAATTCCGCCTCTACGGCTTGGCGCACATCGTTTTCCGTCAAGATAGTTTGGAACAACTGCTGGCTGGCCTGAGGGTCTGTTTTAATGCTAGCCAAATAATCAGCATACGCCTTTTGCTCAGCCGCAGACTGCTGCCGCAGCTTGGCGTAATCGGTCGTATCTTGGTACTGGAAATTCGGCCTCTGCGCCACCGTAATCACCGCCAACACGAGCACGACAACCATGCTCAACGCGAAATAGCGCTTTTGTTCTTTGGTTTCTAACATAAAATTTTCATTTTGATTTCATTTTAACCAAAGGGCGCTGGCTGCGTCACCGCGCAACGATTAGCCAGTGACCTGGGGTACATACTACTTTATTATACCATAAATCTGCCAAAACTAATGTTTTCCTGGCAATTCCGATCAATTTTATTCATTGGTACAGTCTTTGCTCAATCATTCTACAAATTCTCCCCCAAAAACCTGCAGCACGTCACCCAAATTGGCTTTGACTGACGCGTCAATTGTTTTGCCAGGCTGTACCACTAAGGCGCGAACCGCGAGTTTCTTGCCGCCGGCTTCTTCCACAGCTTTTCTGATAAGGGTTTGATTTTTTTGATTCTCAATATTTTGCTTATGGAAGGGAAACTTTACTCCTATAATAACCGCCCCGCCGGCAACATCCTCTAGGCTGGCGTGCTTGATCAAATTTGCCAACGGGCTGTTGCGTTTTTTTACATTTTCGATAACTGCCGGCCACCATTGGCGGACTTCCACCAGGCTGGCGCTGGCTTCGAAAGACGACGGCGCCTCCATTGCCGGTTCCGGATCCGTTGTCGCCGATTCATGGCCAACGCTCACAGCTGGAATTTTTGCCAAACTGGCATAACTGACTTTGGGCTCTTCCGCCACAGCCGAACCGGCTTTCTGGCTAAGCGATGATATTGCCTCCCCTGCCATATTCCCATTTTTCGCTTCTCCTTTTCCGCTGTTTTTCCTCTGCGCCGCCTCGAGAGCCGCAAGCAGCAAAGGAATTTCAGCCCGGGGACTGACAGACAAATCTTTATACGACCTTAAAAATAGCCGCGTAACGAAAATCAATTCCCCCGGATTCGACAACGCCGCCTGGGCTTTAATCTGTTCCAGGCGATCGGGCGCCAGCTGATCAGGCGCAGCGCCGCTGACCTGATAAATCAAAACCTTGCGAAGATACTCCAAAAAGTCCCTATTAAGCACGGAAAAATCCAATCCCCTTTCCATCGCGGCCTCAAAAAATATGGGAATTTGCGCCATAGAACCTGATAAAATTAACCCAAGCAGATCACGGCATGAGCCAAAATCCGTAACGCCAAGCAGCTGCTGGCATTCTTCCAAACTCGCGCCCTCGCCCAGCGTTAATACTTTTTCCAAAAGAGTTAAGGCATCACGCGCGCCTCCTTCGGCGTTTTCGGCAATGAGCGAAATTACTTCCTCCGGCAGCTTTATTTTTTCCCCTTTGAGCACGTTTTTTATTTCCTCGGCTAAGTCCGCGGCGCTAAAACGCTTAAAGTCAAACCGCTGAGTGCGGGAAATAATGGTTGCCGGCACCTTATTCACCTCGGTCGTAGCCAAAATGAAGATCGCGTGCCTGGGCGGCTCGTCCAAAATCTTCAGCAAGG
>JAJYJE010000029.1:3366-8874 GCA_021789715.1 bacterium
TTAAACGCGCCTTTGCTGAGCATATGGACTTCGTCGATGATAAATACTTTGTATTTGCCGACAGTGGGGCTGAATTTAACATGTTCAATGAGATCGCGAATGTTATCCACGCCGGTATTGGACGCGGCATCAATTTCCACCAAATCCAAAAAGTTGCCGGCCGCGATAGCTTTACAGTTATCACACTTACCGCACGTCTCCCCGTCATCTTTCTTTCCTGCCCCGATCTTTGCATCGGAGTTTCCTCTTCCCCCCGCCCTGCCGGTGCAATTAACCGCCTTAGCCACAATTCTCGCCAGCGTGGTCTTTCCCACCCCGCGGCTGCCGGTAAATAGGTACGCATGGGCAACACTGCCGCTCGCGATCTGGTTTTTTAGCGTGCGGATAATGTATTTTTGCCCCAAAACCTCGGCAAAAGTTTGGGGCCGGTATTTGCGATATAATACTGCCATATTGATTTTATTCTAGCATTTTTTTTATAACAAAAGAAGTCTTGAAAATAGCCCGTTTTGCGGCTATACTGGTGTAAACTCGGCTGGAGGATTTCCGCATGCTTACAGATTTGGCCGCAGGGTTCGATCAACTTTTGAAAAGCCCAAACGCCGCGCTCGAGGGCGGCTTTTGGAAAACCGCTGTCTGGCTCAAGCTTGCCAAGCGGCGAATTGAGGACAAGGAAGATCTGTTCTTCGACATGCTGGCCGGCAAATGCCTGCTCGGCGCGCCGCTGTTCAACATCCCAAATTGCCTGTCGATGTCGCGCTTCTTCGTGTTCATGCCGCTTTTCCTCTTGGCGGTAGCCTTTGGCAACAGTCCGTACTATTCGGCCCAGTGGGATCTGGTAGCGGTTGGCCTCACGGACTGGCTGGACGGAGTATTGGCACGGTATGCCAAGAAAAAAAAACTGGCAGAGACCGGAATCGTGGATACAAACAGGACAGGAGGCTTGATTGACGCCTGTGCTGACAAAGGTTTTATGATTCCGGCTTTCATTGCGATGAAAAAGCTCATGGACGCGGCTGTCTTTTGGGCGCTACTCGGCGTTGAAATGCAGCTGCTGCTCATCGCCGTCTTCGCCGGATGGCAGATGCACATGGGAAGGATATCGGCTAAAACCAATACCGATTCCGTCAGCCTCGGTAAAATCAAGTTTGCTATCGAGTGCGCCGGTATACTGGCGCTCCTCAACGGCGCCGCTTCGTTTGGCAATAAGCTGCTCTGGGCAAGTTTTATTCTCGCCATCGGCAGTATCCTGGGCAAAGGCGGACAAATTCTGGCAACAAAAAATCGCATCTAGCGGCCACAACGTTATCGTGCCGGGACTCGCCGCGAGTCCCGGTTTCTTTTGTATTAAAAGCAAGGATGGGCTTAAACCCATCCCTGCCTATAAATTAAGATTATTATCTAACCAGGCCTGGCTGTTTTAAATTCTATTTCTTAAACACAAACACCTTATACCCGATAAAATTCCAAATCAGCGAAATTACGGTGGCCGCCACAAAAGCCACGTTTTTGTTCAAGTCCGCGTTGGCCGTCAAATGCACGGCAACGGAAAACTTGCTGACAATGCCTACATTAATGGCAAAACCAATAAGGCTGACAAAGAAAAACGACAGGAAGGGATTTGTAGCCGCGCCGGCAGTGCCGGATAAGCCAAAACTGCGCCACAGAACCAGTTGCGCCAATAAAAATACGGCCAAAATAATCAGATAATAAACGTACGGCGCGGTGAACTTGGAGCCCAACAGCACCAAAGCCAGAGCAAGCGCCCCGGCCAAACCGACCCAAACCAAATGTAAAAAATTCTTTAGCAAGGTTTCGGCCTGCCGGCCAAAAGCCCAATCTTTATTCCAGTAATAGCTCTGAATGACTGCCGCTAAAAAACCAATCCCGCTGATTAACCCAAGCTGCCCGCCCTGTTCGATGCCGAAAAATTTGGAAATGAGATTTGAAATGATAAAATTTAACGCCGTGTTCAGCAAACCTATGGCGGCAAAGCGCAGTACCTGCATCACAACAGGGTTCTTTTGTAAAAAAGTATCGACGTTGCCCGCGCTATCAGGCTGCATGGTTGTATTATCGGGCTGCATAGTTGTATTTATTTCCATAATTATGCCCTAAATTTATAATAATAACGACATATTGGCCTCACGCCGGGCTGATAATCACGCTTTAAGCTTGCTGTCAGCGCGGCTGTTTTAGCCGGCGCCCGCCCAGCGGTTTATAATTCTTCGTCCACGTCAACGTTAACTTTACCGCCGCTCATTTCGAGATCGGTATTCGCAGCGCCGGCGCCTTTTTTAATTACGTTCTCCACCGCCGCCCATTCGGCCTCCGTGTCTTTCGGCACCACGATAGTAACTTCATCGCCCGGTTCGGCCTTGAAATAAGTGAGCGAAGCCAGCAGAACTTTGTACGGCTTGCCTTCAGCCAGAACCCGGAAGTCTCCTTTCTCGTCTACGGTTAAAATACCGAGCATCTTGCGGCGTTCGACCGGACCAATCTGTTTATATATAAACGATCCGTCATCAGCAATGGTTAATTTAAGCACGTCACCCTCAACCAGCTTGGATTTGGAAGCGTAGTTAGCCGGCACCGGGTACTGTTTTTTATCAGGGCCGATCATATTCTGCCCGTCAAAGACTCCCTCAATGATTTTGCCCCCTTCGGATACGGCAAAACTTTGAGCCTTCTCGGACAAATGAGCAGTCCCGGCGCGGGCAGGGACTGTCCCCATAATTTCACGCAAAAGCTGCCTGGCGGATTGAATATTCTTTTCCGCCGACTCTATCATTTGGGAAAGCAGGGCTAAATTGGATAATTTATCCATTGTTTTTGTTTTTAATTACAGGCGCCGCATTTTAGGTATTTTAAAAAGCGGTTCTTCCTGTTTTTACGAATTTATCGTGCTTTTTGTTTCAGTACAAAAGGCCTACAGGCCCGCACTGTTTCAGCACAATGATTATAGCATAAATAAATAATAAAGCAAAACCCGTATACTGGGACGGGTTGTGGATTACGCGCTTACGAAGTTGCCTAAAGTCCCTCACATTGCCGGATGCAACTCCGGCAACAGCGCTGCTTTGTCGGTTTGCCGGATCAGATAATCGCAGAAATCCGGATACTTTATGCACAACTCCTGGATAACCATGCCGGGTTGGGCCGCGTCCTTCAAAAAGGCCGCGGACTGCGCCATGTCGCGTTCAAACAATATGGAAGCATATTGCCGAATTTCCCCGTCGTAAACCTTGATGTTCGAAGTGTCGTATTTAAAAGATAGCGCCTGCCTCAAATCAGTTAATTCCTCAAAATCGCGCTCAAGTTTCTCAATCCATCCCAGCGCCGCCGCCTCACTGGTCAGGCTGGGCAAGTTGCGCACCATCAGCTCGGAAATTTCCGCGGCGCGGCGAATGCTCGTTCTTCGGGAGCGGATGATCTCCGCCAAAAAGAACGCGACAAGCTGGACAAAATAATTTGGTTTGGTTTGGATTTCTGGCATAGCAAAACCGGCTTCAATGGGCATGCGCATGAGCGGCTTTGCGTCCGCCACCGCCTCCCATCAGCCCCCACCAGGAAGCCTGGCGGATAATTTCCCCAATGGAATCTAAGGCATCGGTTGCATACGAAAGCATCATCGTGCCCATCTCTTTTATCAATCCCCACAACTGTTTTCCGCTGGCGATAGTCTTTTGGGCTAACTTTTTAAGCAAAGGAAAAACCGCCAAATCCTTGATTTCAAACTTGTTCTCCCCGCCGCCTTCCTTGGCATGGCCGTGCGGCGCTTCGTGCCCGTGCCCACCATGCTCAGCATGCCCGTGTCCGTTTGGCATGACTCACTCCTCATCGGCCGGCGGCTTGGGAAACCGATAGGTTTCGTCAAGCAGCTGCTGCCTTAATGTCCTTAATTGCGGATAATAAAATAAATGCCTGTCAATAAATAAGACTAGCTTTGCTCGATCCGTAATGCGGGTATGCTCTTTTTCAAAATAACGTAACAAGTCATATGTCTGCCGAAACGTCAATTCTTTATTTAGAAGAAGGTCGGAAAGGTATGACGTATAAATATGGATATAATTCTCTTCCATGCCTATATTGTAACGAAAATCAGGAGAACCGGCAATCAACCTTTCATAATCCCCGCTCAATATTAGCCGGGCCGGCCGACATCATCTCGGCCACTTGGGACGCCTCCAACAGCTCCTCTTCCACCTCGGCGCGCGGGCGGCCGTGCTTTAAGCGCGACAACTGACGGATAGCTTTGGACAGTTCCGTGTTTTTGTCCGGCGGCAAAGGATTAGTCGCCATATTAAACGGCTTGCTGGCGGTGCCGTTAATCATAAGTTTTACGTAGGTGACAAATCTGTCGATATTAATCAAGTCAAACTGGTTGAAGGTCGGCGCAAATTCCTTGGCCAAAACTTCGGCGTCTTCCGCGCCTGTGCGGAACACGATCATGGTACCCGCGTTGCCGAATACCGCGTCGCGCAAGTCTTTGGAACCGGCGCCCTGCGCTCCGGCCTGCGTTTCCAACTGTCCCAAATATTGATGGGCAATTACCAAGTTTAATTTGTATTTTCTGGCTTCCGACAAAATCGACGAGAACGCGTCGGTAATGAAATTTTGGAACTCATCAACATACAAATAAAAGTCCCGGCGTTGTTCCTCGGGAATATCGGCGCGCGACAGAGCGGCTATTTGGATTTTACTGACTAAAATCAAACCGAGCAGCTTGGCATTAATCTCACCGGTGCGCCCTTTGGACAAATTAACCAGCAAAACTTTTCCTTCGTCCATTATTTTGCGGAAGTTAAAACCGCTCTTGGCCTGGCCGACGATGTTGCGCATCATGGCGTTTTCCACAAAGCGTCCGACTTTGGAAATCAGGTAGCCAAGCATCTCAGATTTATGGAAGTCCGAAGTTTTGGCCATTTCCTTTTCCCAAAACAACCGCACCACCGGGTCTTTAACCTTGGCAATTTTATAGCGCTGGAATTCGGTATCGGTAAAGATGCGGGGAATATCGGTAATAGTCCCCGGATGCTCCTTGTCGGCCATAAGCGTCAGCATGGCGTTGCGCATATTATGTTCGAACATCGGCCCGAGCATGGCCGGATCGGTAACCAATTTGTAAAATATCTGGATCATTTCCTGGACGGCAAAATCCTTCTGCTCCTCGCTGTCCACTTCCAGCATGTTAAGCCCCAGCGGCCGGTCCATATCGAATGGCTCAAACACGATAATGTCTTCCGCGCGTTCCTTGGGCGCGCGGGTCAAAATATCCTCCACCAAATCGCCGTGCGGGTCAATCACGCACAAGCCTTCGCCGTTTTTAATGTCCTGAATGGCCATATTGGCCAGCAGCACGGACTTGCCGCCGCCGGTACGGCCCAAGATGTAGGTGTGGCGGCGCCTGTCTTCACGCGCCATATAGATTGGCGTGTCCACGCCGCGGTAAATATTGCGGCCCAGCAGCAGGCCGGTCTTTGGCGCATTAATAGGCGGGGGGATCGG
>JAJYJE010000030.1 GCA_021789715.1 bacterium
TCGATAAGCTCGCCCACCGAGCCAACGCAGCTGACATGCCGGCAATCCGGATTGCCGCACTTCCAAAACGGCAGCGCCGTGGCCCAATAACGGTTGCGGGAAATATTCCAATCCGGTGCCGATTCCACGCTCTTGTCGAACCGGCCGAACTTTAAGTGTTCGGGATGCCAATTTATCTCGTCCTTGTTCAGCTGGCGGAGTTTGGCTTTAACTTTTTGAATATTAATAAACCATGCCGGTATGGCATTGTAATAAAGCGGCGTACCGCAGCGATAGCAGTGGGGATAGCTGTGGGTATAATGGAGAGTTTTGTAAACCAAGTTGCGCTCTTTGAGTTCCCGCAAGACAGTCTTGTCGGCATCCTTAAAGAACATGCCCCGGAGTTGCTGGGGCGCTATCGGCAGATATTGGCCTTTATTATCCAGCATGTCAAGACGGGGCAGATTCTTCGATTTGGCCAGCTCGTAGTCTTCCTCGCCGTACATGGCCGCGTTATGGACAATGCCGGTACCGTCTTCGGTAGTGACAAAATCCGCCAAGTAGACGCGGTGGGCGCGATTCGGATCCCCGGCCGCGCCCGCAGGCATAGCCGGGCCTCCTTCGCGGCCGTCGGGGATTACGTCGGGATACAGCGGCTCGTACTGCAGCCCCTCCAGCGCGCGGGCCGGAAATTCCGCTATGAGTTCATAGCCGCCTTCCAAGGCATCCAGCCGGTCCTTGGCCAAAATATAGCGCTCTCCGTTATCTTGTTCTGCCAAAACATACTTAATGTCGGGCCCGATGTTAAGCGAGGTGTTGCCAGGCAAAGTCCAGGGCGTCGTTGTCCAGGCCAGCATGAAGGTTTTGTCATTGGTCAGGTCGTTGATGATGCGTTGCCGCGGCAGCAGCTTGAACTTGGCATAGACCGATTCCTCGGTAACGTCGCGGTAAGAATTATCCATGGCCACTTCAAAATTGGAGATCGGCGTTTCGCAGCGCGGGCAGTACAGCAGCACCTTGCGATCCTCGTAAACCAGGCCCTTGTCCCAAAACTGCTTTAAGCCCCACCAGACCGATTCCATATAGCTGGTATCCATAGTCTTGTAGGAATTGCTGAATTCCACCCAGCGGCCCATGCGGCGCACGGTCTTACCCCACTCTTCGGCAAATTTTAAGACGTTATCGCGGCAAATCTGGTTAAAGCGGTCCACGCCGACTTCTTCGATCTGTTTTTTGCCGGAGATCTTGAGATTCTGTTCGACAATATTTTCAATGGGCAAGCCGTGGCAATCCCAGCCCCAACGTCTCCGGACGTAGCGGCCCTTCATGGTATAATAGCGGCCGAAGGCGTCTTTTACGGCAGAACCTAAAATATGTCCGTAGTGCGGCAAGCCAGTGGCAAAGGGCGGCCCGTCATAGAAAATATAGGGTTGCTTGCCCAAAGTCTGCTCGAGCGATTTTTCAAAAACTTTATTGTCATCCCAAAACTTCAAAATGTCTTTTTCAAGCTTATCGAAATTCGGCGCCCCTCCTTGCTGGTTGTTCTGGTTGTTCTCGGCCATAGGTGTTATTTTAACATTTGATCATTTGAACATTTGATCATTTGAACATTTGATCATTTGAACAGATGATTAAATGATCAGATGATGAGATGGTTAGTTGCTAAAGTCTACATTTCCTCCGGGGCCTCTATCCCTAACAGGTAAAGTCCATTTTTGATTACTTGCGCCGTGGCGGTAATCAGGCGCAGCCGGAACGATCGCAGCGCTTCATCTTTTTCCTGCAAGACTGGAACTTCCTGGTAAAAAGAATTGAAGGCCTGCGACAGTTCGAACAGATAATTACACAACTGATTAGGCAGATAATCCTGAGCGACTTGCTGCAAAACTTCCGAATACTGATTAAGCTTGCGGAGGACGCCGAGCTCATGAGGCATGAGGGATAAGGGAGCAGGCTCTATTGCCTGTTCCCTGCTGCCTGTTCCCTGCTGCCTGTTCCCTGCTGCCTTCCTTAATATCCCATGTATTCTCGCATGCGTGTACTGCAGGTACGGCCCGGTGTTGCCTTCAAAGCTTAGTGCCTTATCCCAGGTAAAGACGATTTCGGTTTTGCGGTTATGCGATAAATCAAAATATTTGATAGCGGCCAGCGCGACCAGCCGGGCGACGGCGTTTTTGTTCTCCAATTCCGGATTTTTGGCTTCGATGATCTTAAGCGCGCGCTTTTCGGCTTCATCAAAAAGATTTTGCAGGCTAACCGTTGTGCCCTTGCGCGTGGAGATCGCGCCCTCCGGCAGACTCATAAAGCCGAAGTCGACATGCTGGACTGCCGCGGGATCGGTAATATATCCGGCACGGGCCGAAATTTCGAACACCTGGTCAAAATGGTGGGACTGGCGGTTATCAACCACATACAGTGCCTTACTGATATGCATTTCTCCGAGGCGGTATTTAACCGTGGCCAAATCACGCAATAAATATGTAGTAGCGCCGTCCGATTTAACAAGCACCGCCACGCCCAGCTTTTTATCTTCCAAATCTACAATCTGCGCGCCCTGGGATTCCACCAGCAGGCCCTTTAGTTTTAAATCTGACAGCACTCCGGGCATCTTATCTTCATAAAAACTTTCGCCCATATTGTGGCCAAAAGGCAAAACTTCCAAGAGCTGGCGGTAGCGCTCAAAATCCCCCAGCGACAAATCCACGAACTTTTGCCAAAGCCGGCGGTTTTCGGTATCACCCTTTTCCAGTTTGGCGAACTCCTGTTTGGCCTGCTCCCGTAATTCTTCCTTATTTTCTATCATTGTATTGGCATCCACATACAAGCGATTCAGAGCCGTAATATAATCCGCTGGATGCGACGCAACAATCTTATCGCCCTCTAAATGCTTGTACGCCCATATCAGGATGCCGAACTGCGTTCCCCAGTCGCCGATGTGGGTATCGGAGACGGCTTTAAATCCTTGGGACTTCAAAATGCGGAGCAAACAGTCGCCAATGACCGCGCTGCGCAAATGGCCGACATGCGGCGGCTTGGCCACGTTATTCTGAAAGTACTCCACGACTACACTTTTGCCTTGGCCGGTTATTGAACAGCCGAACAGATCGCCCTGTTCCAGAATCTTGTTCAAATTTCCCGAAAGATATTCCTGCGACAGGCGGAAATTAATAAAACCGCCGGCAACCGTAACTTCGGCGAAGACTTTTTTGGCATCAATCTTTTGCACCGCCTCGCTAATCTTTTGTGCTACTTCCGGCGGGGCCACTTTGAGTTTCTTTGCCAAAATCAAAGAGACATTGGTCGCGTAGTCGCCAAAGCGCTGATCAGGAACGGTAATATCAGGCGACCGATCCAAATGTGAGGTTAATTTAAGCTCCGAAAGGCTGCTGGCCAGCAGATGTTCCAAATATAATTTTGATGTTTCACTCGGCATAAAGATAGCTATACTATAGCATAAAAGCCATTGTTTCATCAAACAAAAAGCGGGCCCAAACCGGCACCCGCGAGTGGAAAAAGATATCCACGAAAAGATTAGGGGGGACAAAATTTCCCATCTCTTCTGCTTGCCTGCGTTTGCAGGACAAAATCATTTCCTCCTTGGGGTATATAAAGCAGGGGCATCTCACCCGGCTTGCTATGGCATCGAGTGCATCGGCCATCCCGAAATACCATTTCCCCGCCACAAGTCAAACACCAACCCAACCGCTCTGCACCGCAACAACCCGGACAATACGTCGGCATAAAGATGATTATACCAAATTTTATGCTTAATTTATAGTTCTAATCGTGGTATGATATAGCTATGAAAATCCTCGCCAAAAACCAGCGCGCAAATTTTGATTATGACATTAAAGATACTTTTGTCGCGGGGATGGTCTTGAGCGGGCCGGAGGTTAAATCCGTCAAGAACGGCAATGTTTCGCTCACCGGCAGCTACGTTACCGTTTCCGGCGGCGGCGCCAGTTTGATCAATTGCCACATAGGTCCCTACAAGTACGCGCCCAATGAATCCTACAATCCTACCCGTACCAGGCAGCTCTTGCTTAACCGCCGCGAAATTAGCCAGCTGCTTGGCAAAGAAAAAGGGCTCGTGATTATCCCCTTGGAAATTTTCCAGGGCGCGCGCGGCCTGCTTAAGCTTAAAGTGGGCGTAGGCAAAACGCGGAAGAAAATCGACAAGCGGGAATACATTAAAAAGCGGGAAAGCCAAAAGGAGATCCGGAAACATACTAACATTTAGTCATTTGATCATTTAAACATTTGATCATCTGATCATCAGAGCAACTTAAACATTTGATAATTTAAGTATCTGATCATGGGAACACAAAGCACATACGTGGATCAGCTAAAAAACAAAATGGATGCCTATGTGCACTTTGTTTACCGACTGACAAAACAATTTCCAAAAGACGAGCTTTACGGCTGCACTTCCCAGTTACGCCGCGCCTCTCTTTCAATAGTACTCAATTTTATAGAAGGTTTTGCTAGGAAAAAAACCGCAGTTAAACGAAACTTTTGGGAAATATCTTATGGCTCGTTACAGGAATCGAAATATCTGATTTCGTTTAGCTTTTCGGAAAATTACTTCAGCGAAACCGAGTACAAACAAGCAAGCATAATGGCCGAAGAAATTTGGGCCATGCTTTGGCGGGCCCTGGAGCCTCTTCATGATTAAATGATCAAATGATCGTATGATCATATGATCTGAGGGTCTGTCATGTCAATCAAAAAAGAGGGAATTTATATTGCGATCATCATCTTCCTGATCGCCGCCTGCGCCCAGTTTTACTATTCCTACCGTTATCTGCCGCAGCACCAGATCGCGGTTTACTATAACCACGACCGGCAGCTGAACGGAGAAGTTATCCAAACCATCCGCGACGCGGACAGGTTCGTCTACTTTGCCATCTACACCTTCACCAGGCAAGATATCAAAGACGCGCTGCTGGCCGCCAAATACCGCGGGCTGGCCGTCGTAGGCTTGACAGACCGGGAACAGACGGCGAATACCGATCTCCAGCAACGAATCATCAAAGAACTGCGCGATAGCGGCATTCCCGTATTTGAACAGGACCACGGCGGCATCATGCACACCAAAGTCGTTGTTACGGAAAAAGCTTACGCCTCCGGTTCATACAACTGGACCACGGCGGCCACTAATATTAATGACGAAGTCCTGGAAGTCGGCCGCGACCAAAGCGTGCGCCAATCTTATCAAAAAATCCTGGAAGAAATGTTCCAAAAGTACGGCTCATGGCAGCCGTCTTAAATGCACTGGCATAATCGCCATGGTTCATAATCGACATGAGCAACTTATGGCAATTCTGGCAATTACATCTATTATATCAACAGATTTGTGCTATAATTAAGGCACGATTTGTTAACTCTCGATTTTAACCTATGGACCAATTCTATAAAATGGACGTGTTCTTCTTTGTAGCCACAGTTGCAACCGCGGTGCTGGCGGCGCTCGTGGCCATAGCCGCCATTTATGTCATAAAAATCCTGCGCGACGTCAAATACATCACTAAGAAAGCCCGCGCCGAAGCCGACATAATCTCCGGCGAACTCAGCGAGCTCCGCGAGAACGTTAAAGAACAAGGCGCAAAGCTTAAATTTTTCAACAGCTTCTTTAAGAACGTGTATAAAAAGAGTAAAAAAGCATAATATTCATGATCATTTTATCATCTGAACATTTGAACATATGATCAAATGATCATATGATTACATGATCAGATGAACGGAAAGGACCCTTATGGCTAACAATCAAAAATCTTCGGGTACCGGCGCGGCGGCGGCCGGCTTGGCCGCCCTGGCGGCGGCCGCGGCAGGCGCGTATTACTTTTACGGCAGCAAGCACAGCGCCAGGCACCGCCGCAAAATGAAATCCTGGGCCGTTAAGGCCCGCGGCGAAGTTATGGAGCGCATCGAAAATATGAAAGATCTGACTAAGGAAAGCTACGATACCGCCATTAGCCAGGTAATGGACAAATACAAAAAAGTGAAAAATATTCCTCCGGGAGAACTCGCGCTTCTGGCCAAGGAAATGAAAGGGCATTGGGACAGGATATCAAGGCACGCCTCCCCGGCTCCGGCCCGCAAGCCAGCCAAACGGAAAACAAAAGCAAAAGCAGCCTAATCCCGAAAATACAGCATATAACCATATTGTCATTTAATCATCTGATCATGCGATCATCTGATCAAGTGTTTAGATGTTCAAATGATCAAATGATTATATGATCAAATGAAACCATGCTCCCTACCTTATTTTTCATCCGCCACGGCGAAACGCCGAGCAATGCCCAGCATATCCGCCAGGGCATTTTGCTTGACGATTACCTAGACACCCAGGGCGTGCTGCAGGTCGAGCGGCTCATTCCGCTTATAAAGCAGCTCCACCTGGATGTCCTCTATACATCCTACCTACACCGCGCCGAAGAAAGTGCGGCCATTATTAACCAGCACCTTGGCAAACAGATTCCCATAATCCACGACAGCCGCCTGCATGAACGTGACTTTGGCCAGCTAGCCGGCAAATCCGTGGAAGAATGGGACAAGCTCCTGCCCGACAGCCGGGAAAAAGAGCGTCTGCAAATTTACGATTACCGGCCGTACGGCGGCGAAAGCGTGGAGGACGTGAGGCAGCGCGTGGTCAACGCCGTACTCGATATTATTGCCAACAACCCGGACAAAAACGTCGGCGTGATTTGCCATAACGGGCCTTTAAGGCTGCTGCTGTTCCATTTTCCGGAAATGCCTCGCATTTACCGCGGCAAAAATACCACCAAAGACATTGCCAATACCGATATTTACGAATGGGATATAACCGACGGCAAAGTTGAGAACCTAAAATCCCTCCTGAAATAAACTTGCAAGCGCATCAGCTAATCAGCGGGCATCCGATGCAAAATCCCCCGAAGGAGTCTTCGGGGGATTAATTTTACCGGACAATTACGTCCCCGGCTTTTTTGCGCTCCAGCTTGTATAGTATAAACGAGTAAGCCAGCGTGCCGACTACCGCCAGCAGCGCGCCAAGGATAAACAAAGCCATGCCCAACGCCTGCGGCAGCGCCGGACTGACAATTACGCACAAGCCGAACAGCATCATCATAAAGCCGCCGAACCGGTTGGTTTTATTCCAAACATTTTCGCTCGATAGCGTCCAGGGGGTGCGCACGCCTACGAACCAATTGCGTTTGATTTTCCCCATATAGTTGCCCAAAATAATCAGCAAAATTCCAATCAGCCACGGCACAGCCACATTCACCCTTACGGGGAAGCCGAGCGAAGCGAGGCCCGAAATCGCGTAGACGCCGGACATTACGGCGATTATTGCCGCCTTAATGAAATGATAAACCCGGCCGAACTCGGCATAGCGTTCCCCGCGCGGGTCCAGCCAGGGCAGCGCCAAAAACAATGCATACATGCCGGTCAATATGGCCGGAATGGCAAAAGCGCCTTCAGCCCGGCTGCCGTAACGATTGGCCTCGCCGGCAAAATTCCAATGGACCGGCACGCTTGCCGGAAAGTGGGCGTAAAAATAGAAGGACAGTATCCAGGAGGCAATGAGCAAAATTATTGGCACGAATTCGCTCTTGACGGATAACTTGATGGGGTAGGACATAAAATTTATTTTAATGTTTTATCATTTGATCATTTGATCACATGATTAGACGATCGTATGATCATATGAAAATTAATTTTTTAACGATAAAAATTTAATGATTTGCTCCGTAATTTCCTCAAACGCGCTGAGGTTGAGAGAGTAAATAATTTGCTGCCCTTCGCGCCGGCTGGATATCAAGTCGGCGCGCTTTAGAATATCCAGATGGTGCGATAATGTCGGCATGGTCACGTTAAAATGTTTCAAAATTTCCGAAACCGACAGCTCCCCCGCCTTAAGCAAATCCAAAATTTTCTGCCGGTTTGGTTCGGCCAGGGCTTGGAAAGTCCGAGATAAAGGCATAAAAATTACTTTGATAGTTAGATGAACATCTAAATAATAATCCTAAAACAAGGCCTCGTCAAGAGGCCCGGTGGATATTATTTTAGCCGTTATAAACTAACATATAAATAAACCCCGCGCAACATTGGCAATATTCTTTAATAGCTGATTGCCCGCAAGAGATAGAAATTCTGGTTCCATGCCATATTATGACAATATTATCCCCGCCTTAAAGCCAAAATAACTCCAGGCGGCCAGGAAAAAACTTGCCAGATCCGCAATAGTTGGTAGACTGACTGTATGGATAAAACGTTCACCAAACCTCGGCTCCGTGAGCTCAGCCAAAAACTGTTGCAGCTCCACAAGGCGCTCCTGGAATACCAAAAACGCGAGTACCGGGAAAAATTCGGCCGCGCGGATTCGCCGGGCAAACTTTTGGAACTGCTGATGGAAAGCCCGCATTTTGCCTGGCTGCGCGCGCTATCCGGCCTGGTGGCCGGAATAGATGAAATCGTCGACAGCAAGGAGCCGGAGGACGCAAAACAGATTGCCGATCTTATTGCCTATACCCGCGGCCTGCTTGGCGGCCATAGGCTACGCAATGACTTCTCCAAAAAATACCTGGCCGCTCTGCAACAAGACCCCCACGTCGCTTTGGCGCACGGGCAGGCCATGGGAATGCTTAAAAAATGAAGATCTTTTGCGGCAAGTTGCGGGGCATTAACTTATATCAGCTCCCCGGCTCGTGTATTCTTGACGGCAAAAACAGGCTCCCCGCGCTCGAGCAAAAGGACGAGCTTTATAACAAACAGTCAAGTTTTTTGCTTATTTTCGTCGTTAATTAATAGCGGGGAATAAATAATAAGCCCCGCAAGAAAGGAAACTTATGAAAGCTTCTAAGGCTTTGGCAAGCGCCGCGCTGAGCGCTACGATGTTCGCCGGAATG
>JAJYJE010000031.1 GCA_021789715.1 bacterium
GAAAAATCAAGTATTTTTATATAAAGTATAGAGAGCGACATGTTTGAGAGATTATGGCTAATGAGTTCTGCGGTTTGGTTTTTGCAATAGTTTTTGCTATTATACGTTGTATATACGGGTAAAATTAAATTACCATCCGTTTTATGAGCAACAGAAACAAATGGATTGCCATCGGAATAATTATTATGCTGGTGGCAGTGGGGGCGATTTGGTACGCCGCACGCAAGCGTAACCCAACCGCACATAATGCGAGTTCTGAACAAACAAACGGCAAAGAAGCGAACACGACGCCTAACGCCGCAATAGCAACTTCGACTTCTGCCGCTCCTTCCGTGAATCTTGGGGCGGCTGCCAAAGGCACTGCCGCATATACCGCCGCAGTCGAAAAGTACCAGTACCGCATCCAGTTTAGCCAGTGCCACGGCGTGAACAACATTACCGGTGCCGGCACTTTGGCCATTCGGCAGGGCGATAAAATCATGCTCGATAATCGTGACGGCACGGCCCACACATTTGCCTGGAAAGGCGGCAGCGTGCGCATTGCCGGGTATGGCTACGCCATTGAAACCGTTTCGGTGCTCGGCCAGTACCCAATCACCTGCGACGGCGGCGGGGCGGAGCAGCTTAATGTCCAACCGTAATTTAATCACAGAATACGGTTATCAGGCATTTTACAGATTAGAAACACTCTCTCCAGATGGAGAGAGTGTTTAGTATAATCCGCACAGTCTGTATCCTGTGATTGAATTAAAATGTTCTGTTCTTTCCTACGATCATCCGTAATCGGTGCGGAATAATTTCCACGGTAACCGGAAATTTGGACACCACCCGGCCGAGCATGGTCAGGCTAAAGCCGCGCGGTTCCAAAAAACGGATTTTTTTGCATTTAATAACCGTAGTGTTTGGCACTTTTTCCAGCAAACCGTCGGCGATGGCGCCTCGGTAAGTTACTACTTGGGTTTTTGTAAGTCGTTCGACAATTAGCAAATCAAGGTTGCCGTCCGTGGGGTTGGCAATGCCTTCATTTTTACCCGATGTGGAGCGAATGTTGGCAACCAGACCGCCCATTCCGTCTATGGTTACTGTGTAGGAATCGTCGATTTCTATGGTGAAGCTTCGGGATTCGCTAGATAGCAGCTTGAGAGATTGCCATAACCCGGCGTTTTTAAGCTGCTGGCTCATTACGCCAAATTCCAGAAAGCTGATAAAGTAACTGCCGCCAATCTTGGCTAGATCGATTTTTTCGATGCGGCGGCCGGCAATCGTTTTTACGCCGGTAAACAGGTCGGGTATGCCTAAAATCTTCGCCAGCATAGACTGCTCGTCAAAGGGGATGAATCCCAAGGTAAAATCGCGGCCCTTGAGAGCGGCCAGCATAACGTTAAAGGTGTCGTCGCTGCCGCAGGCTACTAAGGTTTTAATCCCGCGCTGGCTGGCGGTGTCGACTAAGTCGGTCACGGATCTTAAGGGGGTAACGCGCGCCGCTTCTCCGGAAATCTTAAATTCAGCTAACAGACCCTGCAATTGTGTCTGCAGTTTTTCGTATTTTTCGAGCGGCAAATTGCCTTGGTCGAGGATGTAGTAATACAAGAAAATTCCAAATATCAAATTACAAATTTCAAATAAAATCCTAAATGCCAAATGCCAAGGTTAGGATTTTGATAATTTGACATTGATTTGATATTTAAAATTGGAAATTTGAAATTAACCCTATTCTTCCGGCTCCAGTTCTTCGTCGCGGCCGGCACGCTTACCGTTGCCGGTTGCGGTTGGAGCGGCGGCGCCGTTCATCACGCACTTGCCGGAAAACTGCGCGCCATCCTCCACTCTCAAAATTGTGCAGCTAATATCGCCGGCAATCTTAGCCGTGCTTTGTAAAATAAGATGGCCGGAGATTTTTATATTACCCTGCACCTCGCCTCCGATAACGGCATTGCCAGCTAAAACATCCGCCGCAATTTTTGCGCCCTGGTTGACGAATACGCTCTGGCTGGTTTTAACCTTGCCGGCAACCTGGCCTTCGATTTTAATATTGCCTTCGGAATTAAGATCGCCCTGGATTTTTACGGACGGGCCGACCACCGTTTCCGCCTGCTGACTAATGTTTTCGTCTATCGCGATTTTGTCCATACGAATTCTTGGTTAATTATTACCGGCTTGGTTTATAATTTTTTATAATAGAGTTTCCTGCTGGTGTGCCGCAATGGCCAATTCCACCGCGTGCAGCTCTTCTTCCGTCAGCGTCGCCTCGCTGCGGCCGTTCTGAATTTTTTTGGCGTAGATGCGGTTCTGCTCTCGACCGTGCATACTGGTTACAACCAGGCCGTTGTTATGGTCGTTAAGCAGGGCAAGACTAAAGCTGAGATTGCCCCCTCCGTCGGCGAACGGATTAAAGCGAACGATGCCGGTTTTCTGAATGGCCGAACGGGAGTTGCTTTTTAGTTTGGTCAAGGTTTCTTCTAATATCGCCTGGTGCTGCCTGAGAGCGTTGTAATTTTCTACCAGGGTGTTAATAACGCTTTCCATATCCCCCGTTACAGTGCCTTGAAAGAATGTCTTGCGCAGCCGGTTAAAGGAGCGAAGGCTCCACCATCCCAAACCGACAGCCGCCACCGCTGCCAGGCTGAAGATTAAAGCTATAAAACTGAATATGGGACCGTTCATAAGGAGTTTGTAAGCTTACCTATTGTAGCACTGCCTGGGTTTGCATTCAAATCCGCAAAAATGTTAGAATTGTAGTGTTCGCTAATATACAAATTTTGACAAATCTATAAATCAAGCTGAATTTTTATCAGTATAATAATTAAGTGCAGTATTTGTATAATTGTCCGCCAGCTGGCGGATGATTTGTACGTTTAAGATTGCTACTTCCTATGTCCAAAAAGCATAAAAAAACCGGTTCACAGCCGGCTGCCTCGATTAGTGCGTCGTCCTCCTTCCACGCCGCTGAGTACGCGGTAATTAAACACGATTTATGGAAGGTTGCGTATCTGAACATAATCTATCTTGCTTTGCTTCTCGCGATTTATTTTTCCGACAGCAGGACCCATTACTTGGAGCGCTGGTTCGGCAGAATATTCCGCTTTTAGCCCGTACTGTCCAAAATTTCGTTTGGCAGCCGCAAACTGAAATTTCAACATTTATTTATCATATATGATATAAATCCGGGGTCTTTGTTTGACCAAAGGCCGTTTTTGATTTAAAATTTAAACAGTTATATCATATGTGATATTAAATTAACGAATTCGTTTATGACTGCCATCACAAAAAATATTAGTCAGGAACAGGCCAGGATTGGCCAATTTATCAGTCAGATGCGGGAACAGAAGGGGTTGACCCAGGCGGAATTGGCGGCCTTGCTAAAAACGAGCCAATCTGCGGTGGCCCGCATGGAAAAAGGATTACAGAATCTGACTACGGAAATGCTGGCCAAAATCAGCGGCGTCCTAAATCAGGAAATCATCACCTTGGCCGGCGATAATGTTAATTTTAAAATTGAAGGCGGCTGGAAGCTGTCTGGTGAAATAACCACCAATACATCCAAAAACGCGGCTATGTCTTTGCTATGTGCCGCTTTGATTAATGAAGGCAAGACGGTACTGGAGCACGTGCCGAGGATTGAGGAGGTTTACCGCATGATTGAAGTTTTAACGAGCATTGGGGTATTTGTAAAGTGGCAGGATGCTAATTTAGAAATCCAGCCGCCTAAACGGTTAAAACTAAAAAATATTGATCTGGCTGCGGCTACCCGGACTCGGAGCGTACTCATGCTGCTAGGGCCGCTTATCCATTTATTTGACCATTTCAGCCTCCCCCATCCGGGAGGCTGCCGGTTGGGCGCGCGTACGGTTCGGCCGCACTTGTTCGCTTTGGAAAAAATGGGGATAAAGGTTAAAACTACGCACGATAATTACCAGGTGACTGCGATGGATGTCCGGTCCGGGGAGGTTGTTTTATACGAAACCGGAGATACGGTTACGGAAAATGTTTTAATGGCGGCGGCAAAATTGCCTGGTAGGACTGTGATCAAAATGGCTTCGGCTAATTATATGGTTCAGGACTTATGCCATTTTTTGGGCGCGTTGGGCGTAAAGATTGAGGGTATCGGTTCTTCGACGCTGATTGTGCACGGCAAGCCTCGCATCAACCAAATGGTTCGCTATGCCTTGAGTGAGGACCCGATTGAGTCGATGTTGTTTTTGGCTATTGCCGCCACGACCAATTCGGCCCTTACCATTAAACGTTGTCCAATAGATTTTTTGGAGCTGGAACTGCTTAAGCTGGAAAAAATGGGATTCCGCCACAAAATCAGCAAGCGCTACAAAGCCGTTAACGGCATAACGAATCTGGCCGATATCGAAACTTTTTCTTCAAAGTTAACCGCGTCTGAAGAAAAGCTTCATCCGTTGCCCGGCGGTCTGGGAATTAATATCGACAACTTGCCGTTTTTTGTTCCCATTGCTACTCAGGCCAAAGGCACGACTCTGGTGCATGATTGGGTCTACGAAAATCGCGCCATCTATTACATGGAGTTGGCCAAGCTCCGCGCTAATATTATTTTGGCCGATCCCCACCGTGTGTATATTGAAGGGCCGACCGAGCTGAAGGCTGCGGAAGTTATTTGTCCGCCCGCGCTGCGCCCGGCTGCTAATATTTTGGTGGCGATGCTGGCAGCCAAGGGCACTTCTATTCTTCGCAACGCTTACTCCATCAATCGTGGTTATGCCGATCTGGTTCCCCGCCTTCGTAAACTCGGCGCTAAAATTGAAATGTTGCGGGGGCTGTAATTGATATTAAGCCGGATTTGAGGGTCCGGCTTATTTATTTGTCAGGGCGGTAAAAATAAAAAATTGTAAATTTGGTGCTATAATTATTATAGTTATGACCCAAACGTCCAAACACATCCACCATTTCCACCGCCATATGAGTATTAGCTATCCGGTTTCCGTCCGGCAGCGGTTATATAGCTTGGTACTGATTCCGCTGGTCGTGCTTGTCTTGGTATTGGTTATTTTTCGGACGTTTGGCAGCTCGCTTCAATCTCATCCCGTGCAGATCTCTCTCGGGTACGTTTTGACGGCTCTGGTGCTGACTTTTTTACGGTTAGGAGTGGCCTATTTTTTATCGCTTGTTGTCTGTGTGCCGTTGGCGATTTTAATCAGCCACAGCGCCAGGGCGGAACGGATTTTGCTGCCGATGTTCGATATTATTCAGTCTGTGCCGGTGCTGGCGTTCTTTCCGGTTATTATCTTGCTGTTTGTGCATTACGGCCTGTACAACGGAGCCGCAATTTTTATTTTGTTTCTTGCCATGCTTTGGAACTTAGTGTTTAGCGTGGTAGGGGGCATGCGCGTGATCCCGCAGGATGTAAAATCTGCGGCCCAGATTTTTCATATTAGCGGTTGGCAGTATGTTTCGCGCGTGCTTATTCCCGCGGTCCTACCTTATTTGGTAACCGGTTCGTTACTGGCGTTCGCCCAGGGCTGGAATGTAATAATCGTCGCTGAGGTGCTACACACATATATACCAGGCGGAACAATGGCCCAGGATCTTTTTGGGGTCGGCAGCCTGTTGGTCAACGCTTCAGCGAGCGGCAATCAGCAGCTTTTTATAGTAACAATAGTTTGCATGGTGGCGTTTATCGGACTCTTGAATTTTTTTGTTTGGCAGAAGTTGTTGCGCTATGCGGAGCGGTTTAAGTTTGAATAAATTTGCAATAGGAGTGCTGCAAATACCTACAAAAGTCCTTTGGTACCGCGAATAGAATTATGGAGCAGGCGGCAATACAATTTGATCGGGTCGGTAAGGTTTATTCCGGTAATCCGGAGCCGGCTTTATCGTCGGTAAGTTTTGAAGTAAGGTCGGGCGAGTTTTTTTGCATTGTCGGGCCGTCGGGATGCGGTAAATCGACAGTTTTGAACATCATTGCCGGTTTGGATCGGGCAACTTCCGGCACAGTGGTAGCGCCCAAAAATGTGGCAATGGTTTTCCAGACCGGCGCGCTGTTCCCTTGGTTGACGGTTTACGAGAATGTCGCTATAGGTCTTAAGGTCATAAAAACTTCAGAAAAAAAGGTTGCGGAGGAGTGTTTAAAATATATCGCCATGGCGGGTTTGGCCGATTTGGCCGGCAAATATCCGCATGAGCTTTCCGGCGGACAGCGGCAGCGGGTTGGTTTGGCCCGGGCTTTAGCGGTTAATCCGCAAGTGCTGTTGCTTGACGAACCTTTTTCTGCGCTCGATACCGCCACGACCGAGGAATTACATAAGGATCTTTATAAAATTTGGCAGCAAACCAAGAAAACTGTTGTGATGGTTTCTCATTCCATCGAGGAAGCCGTAAGTTTGGCAGATAGGATCATGCTCATGAAAGCCGGCCGCATTGAGCAAATCTTCAATATTGCTCTCTCTTATCCCCGCCGCGAGCAGGAGGCGGCGTTTATCCGTCATGTTCAGGAAATCCGCAGCATGTTTTTTAAGTGATGGAGTTTTGGCATGGATTTCGCCCACTTTATCCAAGTTTACCAGCTACAAAATTTTTTTTATCTGGTGATGTTTGCGGCTATGTTCACCGATGCCGCCTTAACGGTGTTTGCCGCGGTTTTTTTGGTATCAGTCGGAGCGCTTTCGCTGTTGCCGACGGTATTCGTTTTATTGGCGGGAATTTTTTGCGAACAACTGGGTTTTTACTGGCTGGGGACCAGGTTGTCCACTCATGACCGCTTGTCGCGGTGGGCCGATAAGCTGGCCGCGCCGTTTGACCGCCACCTGCAAGCGCGGCCTTTTCACACGCTGCTGATTTCCAAATTCATATACGGAATGCACCGGGCCATGCTGATCCGCAGCGGCATGCTGCGTTTACCGCTGGGAAAATTTACCAAATACGCGCTGGCTAACGGCGTTATCTGGTTGGCCGCGGTGGGGGGCTTGGGTTTTTTATTCAGTGAAAGCTATCAGGAATTCAAAAGGTATTTTGCCTACGCCGAATTAATTTTTTTGGTTCTGGTTGTAGTTTATTTTGTGACCCAGCGTCTGCTGGCCCGTCGTTTGGAAAAAGAACTGTGATCGCATTTTTTCGCGTACCGCACGCCGCTATGCCTAAGTATAGCGGTTTGGATCGTTTTTATTCCAGGTTCGGGGTCTTTACTAAACTTCCTATTTTGGCTAATATTATATAGCTTTTGGGCCTATAGTAAAGTGGTATTACACCGCATTCGCATTGCGGGGGCGGGAGTTCGATTCTCCCTAGGTCCACCACAGGTCAATTGTTCCAGCGGTTGGCGTGCGCGAACAAGATTCACACGTTCTAGCCTTCGGAAGACTGCTCTCTTACTCTAAATTTTCTTTGGCAAACACCAAATGAAAAAATTTGGAGCCCCGCTCCGCGATTCTTTTAGAAATTTTTATGGCCCTGAAAACGGGCTTTTATATTATATGTTTAAAATCCGCATTATCACTCTCGGCAAATTTAAGGAAAAGGCGTTTAAGGAATTGGAAGATGAATATGTTAAGCGTCTTTCCCCTTTTGCCAAATTAAAAATTATCGAATTGCCGGAAATTCCCTATAAAGATGGCCAGGATATTGATAATATCAAGCAGCGGGAAGCGGAAAAGATCGCCAAGCAGCTGCTTGGTGGCGGTATTGTTATTTTACTTGAAGAAAAAGGCACGCTGCGGAATTCCCAAGAATTTGCCGCTTTTTTAGAGCGTACCGGCGGTTTGGGCAAAGAAGTGGTTTTTGTGATTGGCAGCGGCATCGGCCTGCACGATTCGCTCAAACAATACAGTAACTACACTATCTCGCTCTCCCCTCTTACTTTTACTCATAATTTCGCTCGGGTGTTGCTTGAGGAGCAGATTTATCGGGCGTGTACTATTTTAGTCGGCAAAAAATACCACAAGTAGTTATCGCAAAAATACAACCCAGGCGAATAATAAATCCCCTATGTGGGGATTTTTGTTTGTGCAGCAATAACACCCAGGATGAACCATAGCAACATTTGCGTTTGCTGGAGGGTATAAAAGTAGTGGTCGAATTGCATTAGGATTAGAATTGCAACGAGAATGCAAATAAATAATAAGTTAGACAGTGAAAATTGGTAACTGGAAATAAGCTTCCAAAGCTGCAAAATAAATATCCAGACCAAAATCAGCGCGCCTATAATCCCGATTTCCGTTGCGGCGAGCAAAAAGTAGTTATGGACCGGTTGAATTTCCCAAGGCTGCAGGCGGATTGGGCTGAATTGTTGCATATGTAACACGCTCTCCCCTATCCCCACTCCGAACAGCGGATTGGCTTTTATCATTTGCAACCCTACTTTGGCAT
Organism: bacterium; assembly: GCA_021789715.1. GTDB lineage: Bacteria > Patescibacteriota > Doudnabacteria > UBA920 > UBA920 > JAJYJE01. The sequence continues at coordinate 8,326 of JAJYJE010000031.1, forward strand.
AAAAGATACGTTCCAGCGAAGCACTGTCAACAATGGTAGCTCGTGTAATCAGGAACGGTTTGAACAAAATGAGTACCGCGATTATACATATCGTAAAAATAATCGCTGTAGACTTGAGATGTGTCCGGAGTGGTTTTTTTGACGATAATCCGCCAAAAAAGTAGATGATTGCGCCAACGATAACTGCCAGCATTGCCGCGCGTGAAAACGTTACCGTAACCCCGATTATATTCAGAAACAGCAAGATTGAATAAATGGTCTTCCCCTTTTTTGTGGCAGACAGGCTGAGGAAATAAATCGTTATTAGAATTGCGGTTACTAAGAATGCCGAGAGTGGGTTGGGATGAGGAAAAGTGCCGTATCCCCTTACATACGGAATCTGGTCGACGATGATTTTAGCAAAACCTGGGTTATAAGCGGATAGTTGC
>JAJYJE010000032.1 GCA_021789715.1 bacterium
AAGTCAGACAGAGCTTAAGGCACGCTAGATAAGCTCCATTGGCGACACGAGGGGCGGTTTGCCCTTTTTTTAGTAGGGCTCGCGCGCCTAACGATTTTGATTGGGGAAAATCCATCCCGCATCCCTTTTAACATCACAATCCGGCCCTCGTCATATAACACGGCCCCAGACCTAACATAAGAATCAAAGCATGGCCAATGCCCAAGAGCCGGGACAAACCCCCAACCACTCCAACCTTTCCAAAACCACGAGCAAAACCCGCAGTACCACTATATTGATTATTGCCGCGGCAGTGCTGATTATTGCCGCGGCCGGCATTTATTTTGCTTGGAAAAAAAAGAATAACGGGACAACCAACCAAACAGCCGATCAAATTCGGAACCTGTTTACGGCAACAACTACCCCAAATTTTACCGCGCCCGCTCCCGGCGGCCAGTACCGCTCGTTCCCGACCAGCACCGAACCTGCCACCGCGCCCCCGGTTGCCGAACCGCAGACACAAGCTCCGGCAAACAATAATGCCGCGCCCGCGCAGCCTTCCGCCACGATTTACCGGAATCTTTCGCTCGGCTTCCAAATTACCGTTCCTTACGCATGGACCGCGCGGCTAAACGGCAGCAGCGTCTGGTTTTTTAACCAGGCCACGGGCGCAACAGAAGGATATGTTGAATCTTACCCGGCCGGCAATGCCACGCTGGCCGATTTGCTGAATATTTTTCAGCATAGCCCTTCCATACGGCAGGTCGGACAAATTAGCCTAAACGGCCAACCCGCTCTCCGCTACTTGGCGGACAGCACGGCTTCCAGCGGCGTGGCGCTGATTATGGGCGGCAAAATTTTCTACCTCACCGGCAATTTGGCCAACCCCGCTATCGCCGCCACCCTTGAGGCAACCGGCGGCAAAGTAGGCTACTAACGCCGTACCCCTCTTAAGGCAATTTATCCAAAACCACGCGAACGCCCAACTCGGGCGTTTTAAAATCCAATGACAACTACGCCAAAATTTGGTAAACTGATAAAATCCCTATGAATGAATTGAGCAAAAAAACCTTCCTTATATTTTACCGCCATTCCAAGCCCTATGCCAAAACCATCGCGGTAGTGGTGCTGGGATTAATCGCGGGCGTGGCGTTTGATACCTACCAGCCGTTTTTATTCCGAACCTTGTTTAACCAGCTGGCCGCCGGCAACCGCGGCGCCGTAGCGCAAATGCTGGACGTGGTATGGAAAATTTTTTTGATCGGCGGCCTGTCTTGGGTCAGCTGGCGGACTTCGCAATTCGCGCTCAACTTCTACGAAGCAAGGGTAATGTCCAACCTGCTCAACACCTGCTTCGTTTATCTCCAGCAGCATTCCTACTCGTTCTTTAGCGACAACTTTGCCGGCAGCCTGGTTCGTAAAATCAACCGCTATTCGCGCACGTTCGAAGACCTGGCGGATATCACTTTCCAAAACCTGTCGCAGACCATTCTGCAGATTGGCATTATTATTGCCGTCCTGTTTCTGTACTATCGCGCTTTGGGCGGCATTGTCCTGGCCTGGTCGGTGGCCTATATCTATTTCAATTACCGCTTCGCCAAGTGGAAAATAAAATACGACGTGGCGCGCGCGGCCATGGACACCAAAGTTACCGGACAGATGGCGGACACGGTCACCAACAACATCAACTTAAAATTATTCAACGGATTAACGCGGGAAACGGCCGACTATCAACGGCTTACCGGCGAATTATTCCGCCTGCGCTACTTGGGCTGGAATTTGGGGCAAATCTCCGAAACCATCCAGGGCGCGCTCGTAGTCTTTTTGGAATTTGCCGTAATGTACTCCGCGGTGCTGCTTTGGCAGCGCGGCCGGCTGACGGTCGGGGATTTTGCCCTGCTCCAGGCTTACCTCGTCCAAATCTTTACGCTTCTTTGGAACTTTGGCCGGTTTGTCCGGAGAATTTATGAGAGCGTGGCCGACGCCAATGAGATGACGGAAATCCTGCTCACGCCCCACGAAGTTCAAGACCGGCCCGGCGCTACGGAACTTATCGCCGGAAAAAGCGGGATTGAATTCCGCAATGTCATTTTCGCTTATGGCGACAACGAACCCGTGTTTAAAAATTTTAACTTACAGCTGGGGGCCGGCGAACGCGTGGCGCTCATTGGACCGTCCGGCGGCGGCAAAACCACCATAGTAAAATTACTGCTCCGTTTTGTTGATATTCAGGGAGGGGAGATTCTGGTAAGCGGACAAAACATTGCAGCCGTTACCCAGGACTCCCTGCGGGCCAACATCGCCCTGGTGCCCCAGGAGCCAATCCTGTTTCACCGCAATTTAATGGAGAACATCCGTTATGGCCGCCCCGGCGCTTCCGACGACCAGGTAATTGCCGCCGCCAAAGCCGCCCACGCCCACGAATTCATCTCCCGGTTCCCGCAAAGTTACGGGACGTTCGTTGGCGAGCGCGGCATCAAATTGTCCGGCGGGGAACGCCAGCGGGTCGCCATTGCGCGCGCTATTCTAAAAAACGCTCCAATTTTGGTGCTCGACGAAGCCACCTCCAGCCTGGATAGCGAAAGCGAGCACCTTATACAGGATGCCTTAAAAAACCTGATGCGGGACAAGACTGTTATTGTTATTGCCCACCGCCTGTCTACCATCATGCAAATGGATCGCATTGTCGTATTGGAAAACGGAAAGATCACCGAACAGGGCAAGCACGAAGAGCTGCTTAAAATGGAGCAGGGAACTTATCAGCGCCTCTGGGAAATTCAAGCCGGAGGCTTTGCCGGCGCTTAGGGTTTCCCAATTTTCCACTAATGGCCAAACTGGGCTCAAGATACCAGGCCGCCAATTTTCGATTTAGTATTATAATACCCTTTCGTATTTGGTAGGGGCTGTAGCGCTGTGGTATAATATTAAATACCATTAAAACACCAGACGAATGAAAAACATTCAGGAAGTTTTTGAGCGCATCGAAGAAACCAAACAGCAGCAGCGCGGCATAACCGCCATGTATAAGGACGCGCTGGATAACTCGCCGGATTACCAGGAAATTCTGGACAAATTAAAAAAATTGAAAATCCAAAAGAAAGAGATTGAAGACCAAACCAAGGCCGAACTCGGATCGGAATGGGACAAGCTGGATTTGATGAAGCTGCATATCCGGGAAGACAAAGAGATGCTGGCCGACATTGCCATTTCTACCCTTATGAAAGGCGAAACGGTAAAGGTGACGGACAAAAACAAAACGGAATACAAGCCGGTATTTTCCGTGCGTTTCCGGAAAGCTAACGAAGTAAAACAAACAGGGGAAGAACGCTAAACCGGTTTGGCTATTTTCGATCCATAAAAATGAAGATTATTCTCAACGGAAGCGCGAGGCAGGGGATCCGCATTAAAAAGCCGACGCTATGAAAAAACAAATTGCCCAAAATGGGTTTACGCTTATTGAGTTGCTGGTGGTCCTCGCCATAATCGGCATCCTCGCCGGCATGATTACCCTAGCGGTCAACGACGCCAGAATTAAAGGCCGCGACGCCAAACGGATCGGCGATGCCCGCCAGTTTGCCACGGCCATGGAACAGTACTATACCCAATACGGGGCCTACCCCACGGGGACCGCTTCGGTCCTGATCGGCGGAGCGCCGCTTAGCGACGCGGGTGCGTTTGACTCCGCTGTCGAACCTGTGGTTCCTAACTACTTGCCATTCATCCCAACAGCGCCCATTCCGGCGGATGGCTCCTGCGCGGGAATTTCCGGCAAAGGCGGCAATACCTATTGGTACGAAACCGCTCCCGATGGCTCTACTTACACCATGACTTTCTGTATCGGCAAAGACAGCAGCAGCTGGATTGCCGGCACGCACTACGCGACGGCTAACGGCATCCAATAGCCTTATTACCAAAGCACGCTCTACACGGGCGGCGTTGCGTGCCGCGCGCGGCCGCGCGAAAATTTTAAATTTTGCCGGCATAAAAATCCCTTACCCCTGAGCGGCGGCGTTAAATGCTCCAAACAAATCCGCAGTGCGGTCAAACCCCGATTAATTAGTTCGTGCATATGGCATACCACAACATTCCTTCCGACGATATAATCAACCAAACGGCCAAAGCCCTTTCCCAAAACGGGATCAATGCCTTTATAGTTGACGGCGGCGAACAAGCCAAGCTCAAAGCTCTGGAGCTGATACCGGAAGGAGCCGAGGTTATGGCCATGACATCAATCACCTTGGAAACGATCGGCTTGGCCCGGGAAATTAACGAATCCGGCAGGTTTAACTCCGTGCGCGTAAAACTCCAAGGCATGGACCGAAAATCCCAAAACGCCGAAATGCAAAAACTGGGCGCGGCGCCGGAGTACGCGACAGGCAGCGTTCACGCGGTTACCCAGGACGGAACAATACTGATCGCTTCCAATACCGGCAGCCAGCTGGCGGCTTATGTTTACGGTTCGCCGCATGTCGTTTGGGTGGTTGGCGCCCAAAAAATTGTACGCGACCAGGCCGACGGCCTTAAACGCATTTTCGAATACATCGTTCCCCAAGAGAGCGTACGCGCGCGCAAGCAGTACAACCTGCCCGACACCTGGAATACCTACCCCAGCAAAATTCTTACCGTAAACCGCGAAGTCGCCCCGAACCGCATCAGCCTCATTTTGGTTAAAGAAATTCTAGGATTCTAACCCCAACTTCCTGTTTAGGCCCGTCTTGATACTGCAGCACTTTTTGATGTTGCAGTATTCATTTGTTTTATACCCCCCACCGCGTATGTTATAATTTGCTTATGGGCAACAACGGACTAGGCCGTGTTAAACTCAAACTGCGGCAAGTTGCCGATCCGAAAAAAGCCAAACTGCTGCGGGGGTTTTTTAAGACCGGCAAAGGCGAGTATGGGGAAGGGGATAAATTCCTGGGAATAACCGTGCCGGTGCAGCGGCGGATCGCTAACGAGTTTGCGGATAAACTGACCTTGGCGGATTTGGACAAGCTGATAAAGTCCGCGGTCCACGAGCATCGCCTGGCTGCGCTGCTAGTCCTGGTGCGGCAGTTTCAAAAGTCCAAGATTTCAAATCAGCAGTCTGAAATATATAAATTTTACCTCTCCCACACCCCCTATATCAACAACTGGGACTTGGTTGATTTGTCCGCGCCGAAAATTATAGGCGCTTACCTGAACGGCCTTTCGCCATATAGCGCAAAGCGCGGCAAAGCCACAACTATTCTTTATAAATTAGCGAAGTCCAAAAATCTTTGGGAACGCCGCATCGCTATCGTATCCACGTTCGATGGTATTTGCCGCGGCCGCCCCGATGACGCCTTAAAAATATCGGCAATGCTGCTGGGAGACAGCCATGATCTGATCCACAAAGCGGCGGGCTGGATGCTCCGCGAAGCCGGCAAGCGCTGCGGTGAAAGCCATCTTTTAAAATTCCTGGACAAGCACTATCGCCGCATGCCCCGCACCATGCTTCGCTACGCCATTGAACGGCTGCCGGAATCCAAGCGCCAACATTATTTGACAAAATAACTTAACGATAATTTATATGGCAAAATTCGATAGCAGGCAAGAAGGCAAGCTAATTATGTTTCCCGGTCAGGAACGGCGTGAGGCAGAAATGCCAGCGCACTTGCCGGCCGCGCTTAGCAACGAGCGGAACGCTCCCGGGCAGGCGAGGGCAGACCAGGGCGTAGCCGCGGAATTGCCGGAAGCGGAGGATAAAATCGGCAACAGAAGCGAGAAGGATCGTCTGCTTGAAAATTTTGCCCAAGCCACTTTGGCTAATATCAGGATAGAATGCGTAGCTTTAATGAATAACAACCGGGAATTTATAAATGGGAATGTGGGGCTGGCCGGGCAGGACCGGCCTGACGAGGCGCAGGTACAGTGGAACTCGGCAGCCAAGGACCGGAATATGGCCGCCATGGTGGCGGAACTGAAGGAGCGGGTTGAAAACGGCATAAAATTCCTGCATGCCCATTTCCCAAATATTTTAGAACCCAACGGGGCGGACGGCTTGAGTGCGCAAGCAAAGAAATACCTAAACGCCTTGGCGGATGTAGCTGCTGACCTGGAAAAACCCAACCTCGGCCGGGGAGAAATTATGAATATCGCAAAAGCTGCCGATACCCGGCTTGAACCTTACGTGTCAGTCGACTTTAAGCTGCACCGCAAACACTCTTCATGATGGCCTATCATCCTGTCGTCCAACAAATTTTGGATTTAATCCGGCAGCGCGGCTCATGGCATGAAACCTTTGAGCACGGCGAAGTGCTGACGAGCGAGCAGGCTGCGCAGACCAGGCCCGGCTACACGCTGGGCCAGGGAGTAAAGGCAATGATCGTCAAGGCGTATACATCAAAATCGGACGGCAGATTTGTTATGCTTACGTTTCCCGCTGACCGCAAATTTGATTCCAAAAAAGTCCAGACCGCGCTCGGCGTAAAAAATCTTCGTTTTGCGACTATGGAAGAAGTAACGGAGGCTACCGGCGGCGTCCAGCCTGGCGGCGTGCCGCCGTTCGGCAATTTATTCGGTCTCGATATGTATGCAGACCCTGCGATTTTTGAAAACGAGAAAATCGTCTTTAACGCCGGTGACCGAAAATTTTCCGTGGCGATAAAATCCGCGGATTGGAAAAATCTTGTAAATCCAAAACCGGCGAATATCATATAATCCGTTTTATTGGATATTTATTGATACCTTTTGCAGTAATTTATCCGAAATCCTGCCGTTACTCCCCAAACAAATTAAAGAAAAAATCCGCGGCGTTATACCGCGCAATTATTACGCCCGGCGGCCGCTGGAAGTCTTGAACCGCCTGGAAAAGCATTGGCGCAAAACCCTGACCTGGCCGGGGAATGCCGAGCCCGCAAAGTTTCTCAATTATCACCGCTTCCGCCACTCCCAAACATAATGCTCCTATAGTAGCCAAAAATGATCATACCCGCTGCTTTAAAAAAGCGGTAATTTTGGTATACTTAAAATAAGTAATGAAATTTTATCAAATTTACCGTAATTGTTTGGACTATCTCTTCCGAACCGGATTGGTAATTTTATGGATACCGAGCCGCTTGCCAGCAAAATCAGGCCGCAAAATTTGGACGAGTTCATAGGCCAGGAGCATTTGGTTGGTACCGATAAGCCCCTGCGGATTGCCATTGAGCAAAAACACTTGTTCAGCTTTGTTCTGTGGGGCCCGCCCGGAGTGGGGAAGACCACGCTGGCCCGCATCTACGCCAAAGCCGTAAACGCGGAGTATTTTGAACTGTCCGCGGTATCAGCCGGCAAAGATGATATAAAAAAAATCGTTGACCGTCCCAGCATGCTCGGACAACCCAAAATACTGTTCCTCGATGAGATTCACCGGTTCAATAAAGCGCAGCAGGACTACCTTTTGCCGTTCGTCGAGTCGGGAAAATTGTATCTGATCGGCGCCACCACTGAAAACCCGTCTTTCGAAGTTATCGCTGCGCTCCTTTCCCGCTGCCGGGTATTCACGCTCAGTGAATTGTCCGATAATGACATCGGAAATATTATCGACCGCGCGATTAAACGGCTTTCCCCAGCCCCCTTCGGCCCGGGCCAACCAGGTAGAGACGGGTCTTTTGAAAAAAAAGGGACAAATGCTTTAGCGGCCCCCTCTTTGCAAAAGAGGAGGAAGGGGGAGTTTAAGTTCGACAAAAAAGCCAGGGAGTGGCTGATCAGCATGGCCAATGGCGACGCGCGGCAAGCCATAGCCATGATCGAAAACACCGCCAAACTTTACGGCAAAATTACCATGCAAACCCTGGCGGAAACGCTGCAATCGAAATTCCTGCGCTATGACAAAGCCGGCGAAGAGCATTACAATGCCATTTCGGCATTCATAAAATCCATGCGGGCTTCCCAACCGGACGCCGCCCTTTATTATATGTGCCGAATGATCGCAGCCGGCGAGGACCCGCTGTTCATTGCCCGCCGCATGGTCGTATTCGCCTCCGAAGACATCGGCCTAGCCCAACCGACCGCGCTGGTGGTAGCCAATGCCGTGTTCCGCGCCTGCGAGACCATAGGGCTGCCCGAGTGCGCGGAAAATTTGGCTCACGGGGTGGTATATTTATCACAAGCCAAAAAAGACCGCAGCGCCTACAATGCTTACCTGGCGGCCCTGGGAGACGTAAAAAAATTCGGCAACCTGCCGATCCCCCTTAAAATTCGCAATGCGCCCACCGAATTAATGAAGGACCTTGGCTACGGCAATGCTTACGAACAATACGACAAAGAAAGCTACCTGCCGGACAAATTAAAAGGAAAAAAATACCTTAAATAAAAACTCGTGGAAACCAAACGGCAAAATTTATTTTACCAACAATTCATTCCGCTATCGCTGGCAATTTTAGTACTAGCGGGATTATCCGCGCTGGTATGGATAACGGCCGCCGCGCTCAATAACTTGCCGACTGCCGATAAAATTTCCATTGCTCTACGCTGGGGCGACATCCTTGTTGGCGCGACAATTTACCTCAAAACTTCGGTAGATTTTGCCATCTTCATCGGCCAGCTTATGTCGGCCAACCCCGGTTGGAAAAATCGTATCGCCATTGAAATCGGCACAGCTTTAGGCAATGCTCTGGGTACCATCCTAATTCTCATAGTTTGGGTATTTTTCCGCGAGGTCACCTGGTTATTGGCATTAATGATAGCGGCAGCCGCCCTAATCCTGCTGGAACTGGCCTACGCC
>JAJYJE010000033.1 GCA_021789715.1 bacterium
GCGCCGCGCCGCGCTGGCTATAGAAAATTCCCAGTTATACAGCCAGGCCAGACTGGCCGCGGTAACTGCCCAGGAGCAAACGGAATTGTTTGATTCGGTGCTGGCGAACGCGCCGGTGGGGTTCGCTTTTATTAATTTGAATTTTGAGTACGAACGGGTTAACGCCTGCCTGGCCAAGATGCTTGGCGTGCGCCGCGCCGCGCTTACCGGAACCAAACTCGGACTGATTTCCCCCGAGGTGAGCCGGGTACTTGTGGAACAGATCCGGCGGGTATTTGATACAAGGCTCGCGGTGGCCGGCAAGGAAGTTGCCGGAAGCCTGGTGAGCGATCCCCGGCGGGTCCGCCACTGGGTCGTCAGCATTTTTCCGGTGTATGGCGCCAATCATGTGATGCTTGGGGCGGGTATGATTGTAGATGAAGTGACGGAGGAAAAGCGCGTGCAAGCCGACATGAATTACTATGCCACGCATGACACGCTTACGGGGCTGCCTAACCGAAAATTGTTCGAAGAATATTTAAGCCTGGTTTTGGCCAAAGCCCGCGAATCGGGGAACAAAGTTGCGGTAATGATTTTGGATTTGGACAGGTTTAAAAATGTAAACGACAGTCTGGGGCACGAAATCGGCGACCGGGTTATGAAAGAGGTGGCCGCGCGCTTGACCTCCAATCTGCGCCAAAACGATTTGGCGGCCCGTTGGGGCGGCGACGAATTTGTTATTGTGCTGCCAGATCTGGCGGGCATATATGAAGCGACTCGCGTGGCCGATAAAATTTTAAAGGCATTCAACGAATCAATCCATTTGGACGAGCATACGCTTCACGTGTTTACGACTATCGGAGTCGCGCTGTATCCCCGTGACGGCATTGACGGCCTTGCGCTTCTTAAGAATGCCGATGCCGCGTTATACCGCGCCAAAGAACTTGGGAAGAACCGGTTTGAATTTTATGACCAGGAGCTGCGGAGCCAGTCTCCCGACCAGCTGGTGTTGGAAGCGGGGTTGCGCGAAGGATTTAAAAAACAGCAGCTGCGTTTATATTTTCAGCCGATTGTTGAATTGGAATCCAACAGTGTAATCGCGGTAGAGGCGCTGGTGCGCTGGCAGCATCCGTCGTTGGGCTTGATTAAGCCCGGCAATTTTATTCCGCTGGCGGAAAATGTCGGACTTATAGTCCCTATAGGCAAGTGGATTATAAATAACGCTTGCGAGCAGGCGCAGGCCTGGGCCGCGGCCGGTTTGCCGCCGCTGCAGGTGGCGGTGAATTTATCGACGCGCCAGTTTATAGAAGACAGCCTGGTGAGCGACGTGGAGGAAGCGCTTGGCCGCAGCGGGCTTGATCCCCGATTGTTGGAGTTGGAGATAACCGAAAGTTTGGCAATGGAAAATGTGGATCGGACGCGCCACAAGATAATCGAGCTGGGAAAGATGGGCGTGGGCATAACGGTTGACGATTTTGGCACCGGCTATTCCAGCTTAAGCTATTTAAAAAGCTTCCCGGTGGATAAATTGAAGATCGACAAGTCCTTCGTGAAGCACTGCATTACCGAGGAACAGGATGCAAAAATCATCCGCGCTATTGTTTCCATGGCCGACAGCTTGAACTTGAAAGTTATTGCCGAGGGCGTTGACACGGATGCGCAAATCGGGCTGCTAAAATCTTTCGGCTGTTATGCGGCCCAAGGCTATTGTATTAGCAAGCCCTTAGCCGCCCCGGATTTTGAAGATTGGCTGCGAGAGCGGATCGGTCGGCCGCGGCCACCGAGTGGGCCCGCGCGGTCTTCCCCGGGACGGCAGGGGGACCGGCCAGATCCGGCCGGCCTAAACGGCACGAGTGAAAGCGTGCCCGGCTCTGCGGGCTTTCTGCCAAAAGCCGAGGCGGATGTTCAAACTCGCGCCGCCGCTTCGGCTTAAACCGGGGCGGTTGCGGTTGTGGGCTGCCGTTTGCGCAGCAGGTAGCCGCGGGCCCGTTCGATCGCGGCATATACTGCCAGCGCGTACGTGGCTCCGAGTACGACATCAAATAAATAGTGCTCCCCCAAATACATAACCGCAAACCATACGCCGGCTACGTACAGGACCAGGAGCGGCAAAAATTTGGGGTATTTTTTGTAAATAAAAAGCGCGGTCAATAGCGGATAAGCGGCGTGGAGGGACGGGACCGCCGCCGTCAGATTGATTCCGAAAAAACGGTAGACCGACGGGAACGCCACATAATTAAACAGATGCCCGACAATTTCGTTAGTGATGTGCGTTACCGGCGGAATTACCCCCAGCTGGCTGGCCAGCCAGGGCGGGGCCGCGGGAAAAACCAAGTAGGTTAAAAAAGTTACGTAGGATAATAGGACTATGCCGGCGGCGTATTGTCGGAAGAAACCGCGATCGAGCTGCCAAAAAATAAACCCGACTATCATCGGCACAATAAAATGGGACAGATAAAGCAACACCGAGATGTAGTCGTACCAATGCAAGTGATTGGCTGAATAGAGCCAGTGCTGCAGGACGTTTCCCGGAATATGCCCGAGAATTAACAGGTCAAACCGGGGCATGAGGGTGTAATGGACATGGGGATTAATGGACGGAATGAGTCCGCGGAGATATTCGTAGCTTAAAATCAGAAGCAGGAGCGGTGTCCAGTCGAGGATAAAGCTGGAGACTTGGCCGGTGCCGATTACGACTATCAGCGCCAACACATAGAACTGATCGGGAGTGAAGAAAACCCGATGCAGCGCCATATAATAAGCCGCTATGCTCAAAAAAAGAGCTGAGCAGACTATGACTAGCTTATGATACAGTCCTTGCCGCGACCAATGTTTTTTTATGCGCCCTAAGAACTCAGGCATATTCATAATACTGGCGGCTTGTTAATTTTGGTTCGCCATAGGCGTTTGTCGGGCGGTCTCCTGTTTTATGTTTTTGAAATTATGGACAATTGCATCCTTTTATGTTAAAATGCAGGGAGCCTGAGCCCGTGCGTTGTCCACTACAGCGCACCATCCGGTTCAGCAGCGTTTTGCCTGCCTGCCAGTCGCCGAGCGCCGAAATAGCTCAGTTGGTAGAGCAGCTGTTTTGTAAACAGCAGGTCGTCGGTTCGAATCCGACTTTCGGCTCCACGGGTCAATCAATCTTCACTGCGCTTCGTAACCAGCTAAAGCTGGGTACTACGCTTCGTTCGAATTATTGCCCCTCAACCCCAAAAATCCCTATTGTCTTGCTAAGTCGGATTTTTGGGGACCCCATTACATATAGGATCGCATGTAATGGCTTGGATTTCCCTGACGCCCAGGAAAATCTTTAATCTTAAATCCTTAATCTTTAATTTAAAATGTCCCAGGATAATCTTATCAACTTGGAATGCACGGTCTGCCATAATTTGAATTACCAGACCCGGAAGAACAAAAAGAACACTAAAGAACGCTTGCAGCTCCAGAAGTTCTGTAAGCATTGCAAGAAGAAAACTTTGCACAAGGAAACTAAATAGTTTAGTTTAGCCATAGCCCTTCTGCTCGGCTGAGCAGAAGGGTTGTGCGGAAGTCCGTGGGTAACGGTATCACGGCGGTCTCCCCTGTTTCGCTAAATCTAATATTTAAACTCCACCGCAGATGGTGGGGGGTTCGTATAACGGTATTACGGTGGTCTCCAAAACCACTTACGAGGGTTCGACTCCTTCACCCCCTGCCAAGACATTTTTTATCGAGTTACCTGGATGGATCGTGGAGTTTGTAGTTCCAGACCTGGATGCAAAGCTCGATGGAAGATGTTTTATACCAATACAAAAGTACGGCCACCGATGGTCGTATTTTTGTTTAAAAATTTACTATAATATTTAAAATGGAACTTATACTAAATCCAAAATTTTTATGCCAAAAATTCAACAAACACAAGAAGATCTTGAAAAACATTTAGCTGAGCAGCTACATTTTCTTTCGGCCTCAGCTGATTCTTATGATAATGGATTCGAGGCGGAAGCAAAAAGGATGGCCGTATGTCTGAGAATACTCTTGCACGATAATCCAAAGTCAGGTAGTGTATCCCTTTTGGAACAATTAGGTATAAAATCAAAAACACAATTTTATGATTCGGCAATTCCATCACGACCTGGCATGTTGAATATGGGCGCATCACTTGTTGTAATACCGGCCAAAAATAACGCTAAGGCCATTCCTTTTTTAGATGACTCACCACCTGGGACTTCCGGAATGGTAGCATTTGATGAATTTTGGCATAGGCCAATTTTGTACGCCGGTGGTAGGCATTTTACGAGAGAAGAACTCGTCAAGGCTGTTACGGATCAAGACGGCGGTGCTCATGTAGATCCCGCTTTAAACGAAGAATATGCGAACCTATCAAGAAATAATTCCTTTGGCTGGACGGCTGGCGCTAATGGCAACCCAAGCGACCCAATTGGTATTGTGGAGTTAGCGTCGATTAGACAAATAGCGCACGAAGTATTGCGTACGCTGGTCGCTGATTATCCTCATAAAAAAATGCCAGCAACAAATTCACCGTTAGTGTTTCCGAGAATATTTTTTGGCTAAATCAGAGTTAAAGTAACCTGGACTGTGGTCTAAAAACTGCGTTTCCTGTTTTACTGCAATCAAATTTTTGCTATACTTTAAGCATCGGAAATCCGTACTGCCTGGAGCTGCCAGGCATGAGGCTATTTTTATGAAATTACTGTACCAACTTGGCCAGCCTGAATCTCCCGCCACTTTTAAATTGCAGGGCTTTCCCGAGGAAGCGGCCGTGGTTTTGGCTTTGGAGCGGGAGTACGGCAATCAGAGCGCGTTGCAGCGGCAATTTGTCATTTATAATATGTTCGACGAGCTGATCTTTAGCGGCTCCGTAGACACCGCAGGCAAGGTTGCCATACTTAAGCCGGAGGACCGGAGGGACGAAACCAAATACAAAAAAGATTAAACGCCAGGTTTAATCCGTAGAGCGTTAATAATATATGTACAAAATTTTTAAAGAGTTGCTCCTTACGGCCGTGATTTTGTTTTGCGCCGGTTTTATTTACGGCCGCATTTCCGCCGCCGGACCCCAAACCGACTATTTCAACAGCCACTGGCGGACAACACTGGACCGCACTCCGGTGCTGCGGCAGATTTTAGGGCTGCACGACAACGGGGACGCCAGGAGCGATTATTTAGGTTCCAGATTTAGCTCGATTTATATTACGGTTAACGCCGTGTATGATGTTACCGTGGACACCGCGGTGCTTGACCGTTTCGCGGCCGCGGTGCGGGACGTTACAGGCAAGCCTGCGTCGTATCGGGTGGTTTACAATAATATCTCCCAAACGGATTTAAGCGATGATGATGTGGCGGGAATCTTTAACCGGTATCACTCCCCCATTCCCTCCGGCGCTGCTTCTTTGACAGTGCTTATTGCCGATACCCACCAAAACGAACCCAATTTGCTCGGCTCCACGTTCCAAGAGTACGGCATTGTCATGTATAAAAAAACTCTGGAAGGCTTTACTTCCGCGGCGCCTTCCACTTTGGGAAATTACGAACTTTCTACATTGCTGCATGAATTCGGCCACCAGATCGGTTTGGGCCATAACAATATTCCCGGCTGTCTTATGAACTCGCAAGCGGAACAGAACAATGCCGCGATTACCGATCCGGCTTTTGTGGTAACGGACTTTTGCCAGCCCGAGTTGGAACAGATTAACATGCAAAAGGCCTTGTCCCAGTAAGGCGGACGTAAGTAAAAAAACCCCAATCCGTCGTTATATTTAAGCGCATTAACCGGCCACCTATGAAGACATCAAACAACAAAATTTTGATCGTTGAAGATGAATTATTTTTACTCAATGTGTTATCTGACAAATTTAAGCGGGAAGGATTTCGGGTAGTGCAGGCAACTGACGGGCAAAAAGGCCTGGATATGGCGGCCAAACACAAGCCGGATTTAATTTTGCTCGACATAATTATGCCCTTGGTCGACGGCGTGACCATGGTTAAGCGGATGCGGGGCGACAGCCGCATTGCCGATGTCCCCGTCATCATAATCAGTAATTTAAGCGAAGTCGAGCGGATTGCCGAAATTTTGGGCGCCAAGACAGGCGTAATTGAATATTTGGTTAAAAGTCATTGGTCGCTGGAAGGGGTGGTGAAGAAAGTTAGGGAAACCCTCCAGGTTTATACTTTGCTGCGTCAGACTCAGGGAATTAAATAGTTTCTTGCCGCGAATCAAATAGCTATAAAGGAAAAATCCTTTATAGCTATTTTTTCGCGCAGCGAATGGACAGCGTGTCAGTGGCGGCTGCTTCGGCGGCTCTTGCCGCGCGAACTCTTCTTAGCGCGTTTGCGCGTTGGCATGCTCGTCACCCCCTTCCGCGGTGCGTGCAGATATGTTCATATCGAGTCGCATTATTTTTGCTTTCGCTTGTCTTAAAGAATGTCAGGCAATTAATGTGACGCTAAAGTTGCCGCGGTCTTATAATTAATTGGCACCGTTTTTATTCGTACGTCGGAAGCGGCGCGCGGCGAATTATGCTATAATAACCCACGGAGCCAGTAAGATTTATTTTATGAAATATCAAGTTAAAAACATCAAGCTAGCGGAGCAGGGGCGGCTTAAAATTGCCTGGGCCGAACGGGAAATGCCGGCAGTGGCTAATATCGCGAAAGATTTTTCCCGAACGCGGCCGTTTAAAAATATTCGGATAGCGGCTTGCCTGCATATCACCAAGGAAACAGCCGTTTTGCTCCAGGCTCTGGCGGCCGGGGGCGCCCGCATCGCTGCTTGCGGCAGTAATCCCCTCTCCACCCAGGATGATGTTGCCGCGGCTTTGGCCGCGGCCGGCGTTAATATATTTGCCTGGAAAGGCCAGTCCAACAAGGACTATTACCGCTGTCTCAATACCGCGCTTGATTGCGAACCGCTGCTTACCATAGATGACGGAGCGGATTTGGTTTCTCTCATCCATTCCAAACGCAAAGAGCTGCTGCGGACGGTATGGGCGGGCCAGGAGGAAACTACGACGGGCGTCTTGCGCCTTAAGGCTATGGCCAAAGACGGGGCGCTGAAATATCCGGTAGTAGCGGTCAACGACACGCCGACTAAGCGTATGTTTGATAATTATTATGGCACCGGCCAGTCTACCGTTGACGCGCTGATGCGCGTGGCAAACATTTTGCTTGCCGGCAAGGTCGTGGTGGTCGCCGGTTATGGTTATTGCGGCAAGGGCATTGCCCTGCGGGCGCGGGGTTTAGGGGCGCGGGTGTTAGTGACCGAGGTAGGCAGTCTGCCCGCGTTGCAGGCGGCGATGGACGGTTTTGAGGTAATGCCGATGCCGGCTGCGGCCAAACTCGGCGATGTATTTTTAACCGCTACCGGCAACAGGGATGTAATTGCCAAGGATCAGGTTAAATTGATGAAGGACGGAGCGATTTTGGGCAATAGCGGGCATTTTAACGTGGAAATTAATCTGGCGGATTTACAGCGGGCGGCCAAAGCAAAGCGCGTGATGCGGGAGGGTCTGGAAGAATTTACGTTTGCGGATGGCCGGCGGATTTATCTGATTGCCGAAGGGCGGCTGATGAACCTGGCCGCGGCCGAGGGGCATCCTTCCGCCGTTATGGATATGTCATTTGCCGGACAGGCGCTGACTTGCCAATGGCTGGCGAAAAATCATAACAAGCTGGAGGCCGAAGTTTATGACGTCCCGGCGGAAATTGACGAAAAGGTTTCCCGGTTAAAATTAGAGTCGCTCGGCGTGAAAATCGACAAGCTTACGCCGGAGCAAAAAAAATATTTGTCCAGCTGGCAGGAAGGAACTTAACAATTTTTTTCCACTGTCCTTAAGTAAGAGTTAGCGGCCGTATTCGCATACAAAAATCACGGCAGGCCTTTGCGGTCTGCCGTGTTTATGCGTAATGCGGGCACCGCGCGCCGTTAGCGGATTTCGTAAGCTACGCCGGCCATGCCCATTACGGCGGAGGCATGAAACGCGCTGAGGCCGGCAGGCTGCGGCGATCGGATAAACGCCGGGCCGATTCCGCCAAAAATTTCCAGCCGTCCAAAGCGGAATTTGGGTCCAAACAAAATTTCGTTAACCTGCTGGGTGTACGCGCTCTGGCTGGCGGCGGGGACAGACGCGCCTTCAATAGCCCATTGGTAGCGGATCAGGTCGTAATGCGCGAATAATCCCCAATAATCTCCGATCATGCGGGTCAGTTCCGCTGAGACTCCGAGTTCCCATGCCGCTCCGGCTTCAGCAATTGCCCCGCCCGATTGCCCGCCGGTAAAACTATGAATGCCGCGAGTGGCATTCGGCCCGGCAACGGCTTCCCAATGGCGGTTCTCTCCGAACCTGGCCCCAAGCAGCAGCGAAGGAGTGAACAGGATTGCGCTTTGGGGATTTAGCGCAATAAAAGAATTTACGGTTCGGCCCGAATTGATTTGTACGGGTACCACTTCGGTTACTTGGCCAAAACCCTTTGGGACAAAGGTAAGTACCGGCCGAAGCTTTATAACAAAGGCATGTCCCGGGGCGGTCTTGCCCGGTTGCGCCGGTGCTTGCCGTTGCGGCATCGGCTGTGCCGCGGCAATGACCGCGGGAAAAATCAGGGCCCGCAAAGTACGCTTCATTAATCCTCCTGTTATTACAGGACGATTTTAAGCCGTTCGTGTGACTTTTAGGCATAGCTAAAGTATTTGGTTAATATCCAA
>JAJYJE010000034.1 GCA_021789715.1 bacterium
GACCGATATCACTATCGGCAGCACCCTTTATTTTAACGACGTGCGGCAATTCGGTTACTTGAAACTTGTGCGCGACGAAGAAATGGGTCAGGTGCGCGAATTGCGGGAATACGGTCCCGAACCGTTCGATAAGAATTTTACTATCGGAGTATTTTTTGCGGCCGCGAAAAAACGCCCCCGTGGGAAGATTAAGCAGGTGCTAATGGATCCCAAAGTGGTGGCGGGAATTGGGAACATTTATTCCGATGAAATTTTATTTCATGCCGGCGTGCGGCCGATACGCTCAATTTCATCGTTGTCAGACAAGGAACTGGCGGCGATTTATAAATGGATCCGCCCGGTCCTGAAAAAGGGGATTGCGGCCAAGGGTTCGTCTGTCGGCGATTTTATCCGTACCGACGGCAGCTGGGGCCAAATGGGCAAGTACCATTTTGTCTATGGCCGCAAAGGGCAGAAGTGCAAAAAGTGCGGTACCGCCATCGAGTCCATAAAGCTCGGCGGCCGGACAGGGAGTTTTTGCCCGCGATGCCAACATTAAAATATCCTAACAATTTAACTTTTCAACATCTTAACATAGAAAAATATGGAAACCAATCAGACATTGCCGGCACGGCCGGTCTTAACTCAAGAACAAATGCTCGCGGCGATTTACGAGCATACGCGCAAGACCATGGCTTATATGAAGTGGCAGCTGTATATCACGCTCATCCTGGTCGTGCTGCCGCTGCTGTCGTTGATTATTCTTATTCCTTTGATGATGAAGTCGCTTGGCAGTATCTATGGCGGCGGGAGCGTGCTGTATCAGTAGCCATTTTAGCAGGCTAATATATTAACTTGCTAACAGCTTAACATCATGCTGCCATAACTGATGTTAGAATGGTAAAATGTTTTTATGCTCAAAGACCGGATCGTCTCCACTTTAAGGTTCTTCGACCTCCAGGATTTGCCTCTGACGCTTTTGGAATTGCACCGGTATTTATTGGCCGGCACGGAACAGCTAAGAAAACTTATTACGCCGCAATGGGAATTGGTCGGGAGCAGTAATGGCCAGGCGCAAACGGCTGATGTAGATTCGATTATAAAATGCCTCGACGAGGAGTGTTCGGGCATAGTGGAGCAGAAAAACGGCTTTTATTGCTTGGCCGGCCGCGCGAGTATCATTGACCGGCGGTTGGCGAATTACCTTTATGGCATAAGGCGCGAACGGCGCATCAAAAAATATATCGGCGGTTTACGCTATTTGCCGTTTGTCCGCGGCGCGGCCTTAGCCGGCAGCCAGGCCATGGGACAGCAGAAACAAACTTCGGATATTGATTTGCTTATAATTGTAGATCCGCAGTATCTGTGGCTGGCGCGAACGGCGGTTACGGCGTACTTTCAAATTTTAGGCAAGCGCCGTCACGGCAAGCGGGTTGCCGACCGGTTTTGCCTGAATCATTATTTTGCCGGGGTAAAGAATGTAAATGAATTGCGAAACCTTTACACCGCGTGGGAATACGCCAAGCTGCGGCCCCTGGTTTACAGCCCAACCATCATAGATTACCAGCAAAAGAATGCCGGATGGATTAGGGAGTTTTTTCCTAATTTTGAGCCTTTTTCCGGATACCAGCGGCCAGGCCCGGGCTACGCCGCTCCGGCGTACGCCGGACGACCCTTCTTTGAAAAGGAAGGGAAATTCCGCGGTGGTGCCGATGCAGCCGTAGTGCAAAAAATATCGGAACGGTTATTGTCCGGGGGTTTTGGCCGGCGGTTGGAACAAAAATTAAAAAGCTGGCAGTTACCGAATATCCGCCAGGAAGAATTTATTTTGGTGCGCGAAGACGAACTGTCGTTCCACCCGCAGAGCAAGCAGAAGGAACTGCTGGAGAAATTCTTTACGTCAGCCGATTATCCTGTAAGTTAGCCAGTTTGTTTGCTTATTTGAGGCTGCTATTTCCTGAATTCCATCAGCAATATCAGCGGATACCGGAACATTTGGTAACTCAAGTCGAACCGGCCGCTGTCAGTTTGGCTTTTAAGTTTGCGCATATTAAATAAAGACACGCCGGCTTGCCGCGCCGCGGCCAAATAATCGTCCAGGGTGTAAAAGTGCGAAGAGATTTTTTTGCCGTTAAATTCGCGTACGATATTTTTTTTGGCCGGATAAACCCGGTTAAACCGCAAGCGAGGTTTTCGGCCGAGGATGGCATCGGCGATCGACCGCTTCCATACCGCGACCGGATAGGTTAAGTAAGGATTGGGCACAGTCATAACAAGCCGGCCTCCCATTTTTATTTTTGCGGCCAGATTTTTTAGCGCGGCTGAAAGTTCGGCAATATCGGGCGCCGCCATATTTAGTATCGCCGCGTCAAAAAAACCGTCGGGATAGGGGAGAGGGCCCGTCAGGTCGCAGTGGGAAAATTCCACTGCCGGGAAGCGCCTTTGGCCCGCGGCAATCAAAGTACGCGAAAAATCGCAAGCGTAAATTCGGTTCCCGCCGGTTTTGAGTTTGGCGGCGAGCCAGCCTATGCCGCCGGCCGCGTCGAGGATGGCGGTTCCATCGGTTTTGGGGAACAGCTCCGAGATGGCGTCAAAAATAATTTGCTGCTGGATGCGGCCGTTTGCGGAATCTAAAAAAGCCATATAACTTTGGGCCGCCGCCCGCTCTTGATATCCCTTTTCCATGCTGGTAGTATACCATAATTACCCTAAAAACGCGGATTATTAGGCCGTAAATATACTGAAACGTCAAGCTAGCAGTCGGCTTGACAGAGTGCTAAATTGAGTTATAATCAATTATAGGAATTAATTTTTCCATCAATCTTAGGGCAGTCAGTTCGTCAGCTAGTAAGCTAATCAGCCAACCGTTCGTGCGTGGCTGACTTGCTGACCAGCTTAAGAGCTGACTCGCTTGATTGAGGAAAGTCCACGGAGTAAATATGAATGTAAAACCATTGGGTGACCGGATTTTGGTTAAAGAAGTTTCCGGCGAAACCGCTACCGCCAGCGGCATTGTCCTGCCGGATACGGCGGAAAAAAAGAAGAGCGGCATTTATGAAATTGTTGCGGTAGGGGACGGCGCCGCGGCAAAAGCGTTTAAAGCCGGCGATAAAGTCGTTGCGGGCAAATACAGCGGCGAAGAAGTCGAAATGAAAGGCGACAAGGACACGGAATATAAGATTCTTTACGTCGGTTCGGAAAAAAACGACTCTGACGTAGTGGCAATAATCGAATAATTATTTTCTGCTAAATACTAAAATACGCTAAAATACTAAACCGGATTGCCGGCTTGAGTACGTTAGTCACCTTGGGTATTTGGCAGAAGTTTTACGGAGTAACATATGGCAAAGATCATCAAATACGGCCTTGACGCCAAGGAGGCCATTAAGGCCGGCGTAGACAAGTCTGCTAATGTGGTTAAGGTTACGCTTGGCCCAACCGGCCGCGCCGTAATTTTAGATAAAGGTTTCGGCAGCCCCTCCATTACCGATGACGGCGTTACGGTTGCCAAAGATATTGAACTGGAAGATAAGTTCGAGAATATCGGCGCTTCGCTGATTCAGGAAGTCGCGAATAAAACCAATGACGAGGCGGGAGACGGCACCACCACCGCCACTGTTTTGGCCCAGCGCATGATTGAGGACGGTTTCGAAATGCTGAAGCGCAACCCCTACAAGGCCAGTGACATCAAAAAAGGCATGGATAAAGCCGTACAATACGTGGTTCAGGAACTTAGTAAAGTCAAAAAAGAAGTTAAGGGCAAAGAGGGTATTGAGCAGGTTGCGACCATTTCTTCGCTCGACCCCGAAGTCGGCAAACTGATTGCCGAGGCCATGGAAGAAGTCGGCCACGACGGCGTTATTACCGTGGAAGAAGGGCAGACTACCGGTCTGGAAAAAGAAGTCGTGAAGGGCATGCGCTTTGATAAAGGGTTCGTAAACCCGTATATGGTTACCAACACCGAGCGCATGGAAGCGGTGTGGGAGGATCCGTATATTTTGATTACCGATAAGAAGATTTCCAGCGTGCAGGATGTTCTGCCGGTTTTGGAGAAAGTCGCCCAAAGCGGCAAGCGCGATTTGGTTATTATTGCCGATGATATTGAAGGTGAAGCTTTGGCTACGTTTGTGCTTAACAAGCTCAAGGGTACGTTTAATGTCCTCGCGGTTAAGGCCCCGGGTTTTGGCGACCGCCGCAAGGAGATGCTCCAGGATATTTCCGTGCTCACCGGCGGCAACATGATCACTGAAGACATGGGCCTTAAGATCGACAAGGCGGAGCTCGGCGATCTCGGCCGCGCCCGCAAGGTTATTGCCACCAAAGAGTACACGACCATTGTTGACGGCCAGGGCGACAAGAAAAATATCGAAGACCGCGTCAATCAGATTAAGGCCGAACACAAAAATTCCACTTCCGACTACGACAAAGAAAAGTTGCAGGAGCGCATGGCCCGCCTGGCCGGCGGCATCGGCGTCATTAAGGTCGGCGCGTTTACCGAAACCGAAATGAAGGCCAAGAAATTCAAGATCGAAGACGCGCTGAACGCGACCAGGGCGGCGGTGGAAGAGGGGATTGTGATTGGCGGCGGCGCGGCCTTGGCCAAAATCGCCCCGAAACTCGAAGCCGAAGTCGCCAAGGGCAATTTCTTTAAGGAGAACGAGAAGCTGGGCGCAATGATTATCCGCAAGGCTTTGGAGACGCCGTTGCGGCAGATTGCCGAGAATACCGGCGTGGAGCCTTCCGGAATTGTAACCTACATCCAAACGTCCGGCGAGCACGACGGCTATGATTTTTCGGAATTCGACGAAATGAATTGGGAAAAAGGCAAGAAAGATTTGATGAAGGCCGGCATAGTTGATCCGGTTAAGGTTACCCGCCTGGCGCTGGAGAATGCCGTGTCTATAGCGTCCACGCTGGTAACATCGGAAGCTATTGTCGTGGATAAGCCCGAGCCCAAAGAGCAGGCGGCGCCGGCAGTCGGAGGAATGGGCGGCATGGGCGGAATGTACTAAGCAAGGTGTTAGATATTTGGAAAGCCTTGGCTTTTAAAAGCCAAGGCTTTTTGCTATTATTGTGTTATGAAACGGGTCTTTAATTTTTGGGAATAAATATTATGCCAGTAGAAGGGAAAGATTATCCGGGCGGGGAGTATGCCGATGATGAGCGCGTGCTATCATTACTCAGCCTCTCCGAAGTTTTTTCCGATCAGGAGAAGGCTTTGCTGCGGCGATTGTTCCGGGATTATCCGCAATGGCACCGTACCTTATTTGAGATTTATTCTGCCATCGGCAATGGGCAAACTGCCGGAACGGCCGAGGAACGGGTCAAAAGCGATATTGATGAGTGGATGCTGGAAAAGTTGCTGGATATTGCGGCAGCCGGCGTTGCTATGGCATCGGCGGATTTGGAGTTGTTAAAGAGCTGCCCTCATCTGTTCGAGAAATTTCCCTTGCTAAAGGAGAAATTTATTCATTACCACTTGGCTATGCAAACCGGCAGCAACGAAGGGGTGGTTGCGTTTAAGGCCGAATTAAACAAAACAGTGCGCAGCTTAAAAAGATTAAAATGATGATAATTTTTGGCTTAAATAAAGGATTTAATTGCTTCACCCCGAATTCAAGGATTTAGTGCACCAGTTAGTTGATTAGTAACCGCTGCCAGCATTTGGTTTGGGGACTTGTAATGGAGTTTCTTCCTTGGCCGGTTGTTGAGTTTTTCCTGGATGCGATGGACGTCTTCATCGGTAATTTTAGACATATCAGTGTCCCTAGGCAAGTATTCCCGAATAAGGCCATTTAAATTTTCCACTCCGCCTTTCTGCCAGCTGCTGTATGGATCGCAAAAGAAAGTTTCGATGTTGTAGCTGTCACGAATTTTCGTGTGGCAAACCCCTTCCTTGCCGTTGTCCCAAGTAAAGCTTAAAAACAATTCTTGGGTCAGAGATTCGACGCTTTTAGAAATAGCTTTTTCAGTTTCTTCCGCCGTCCCGTCTTTGACTTTATGGATTCTGGCTAACATCAGTTTCCGCTCATACTGCACCGACAGGGAAGCCTTTTGTTTTTTAAACTTCATGCTATCAGTTTCCCAATCGCCGATCCTTTTGCGATCGTTGATGATACTTGGCCTGTCATGTATGGAAACACGCTCTAAAATGGCCACTTTCTGCTTCTTGCGGCCATATTTCTGCCGCCTAACCCTATGCTTTTTCCGCAGATGATGGTATAGACTTTCCCATTTGCCTTCGCCGTTGTAAATGTAATCGTAAATGGCTTCGTAGCTGATCCGTTTTCCCTTTAATTGTTCTGGCGGGTCATCCCGTAACTTGCCGGCTACTTCATCCGGACTCCAGCCATCCTTAATCTGTTTAACCACATAATCGTGCAACTCTCTGTCTTTGTCCAGCTTACGCTTGTTAGTTTTCTTGGCTTTCAGGTCTGCCAATTTCTGGGCAGTTATGGCTGAATACTTTTTACCCGGCTTGGTATTCCGTTTAAGTTCCCTTGATATTACCGTGTGGTCCCGTTTTAAGAACCTGCCGATTTCCCTTGGCCCCTGCCCTTTATTGTTTAAAAATTCTATCCATTCCCTTTGCACTGAAGTTAAAACCCGCATTTTCCTTTTAAGCTCCTTAGTATTTATCATTTTACCTTAAAAGTGGTGCAGTGTACCTTGAATTCGGGCACTTGTCATAAGGCTTGACAAAAGGACAAAAAAGGTGTACAATGTTGGGTTATTATCGTGATGATAATAACCTCTTTTAAAACCAGATATTTCCATTACACCAGTTTTTACAGGAGAACCGGTAAGATGGCACATGCTCCTTATCTCGGGAACACCGGATTGGGGGCGCTAAAAAGACCGTGTCTCACAAGAATAAATTTTTTTGATTCTCCTGTGCAGCGCGGTTTTTTATTTAGGCCGCTGAACGGGCGCTGATTTTTGTGCCAACGCCGATCACGCGCCGAAGTTGTCGTTAGCGGTTATGCCAAGACTTTATTTCCGCGATCGTGAGCCAAAGCGAGGAAGGCAAATTTTTTATGGGTCGCTTCGACCCTCCGGCCTCATCCGCCGTTTTGGCCCACAATCGCGCAAATAAAATTGCGGGTAGCAGTTTGGCGGCAAAGCGGTTATCCGGTTTGCCGCCGGTCTGGTGCAAAAAGACAAGAGGGCGACCGTTTCGCTCTTTTTT
The DNA here is from genome assembly GCA_021789715.1 of bacterium. GTDB lineage: Bacteria > Patescibacteriota > Doudnabacteria > UBA920 > UBA920 > JAJYJE01. The sequence continues at coordinate 7,169 of JAJYJE010000034.1, forward strand.
TATCTACTCCAAGAGCGAATTCTTGCCGAAACCGGCCGGGCAGCAGGTCGAAGAGCATATTTTAGGCAGGACGTCCTATAGATAAAACCGGGGCGGTTTAAGTTTCTTGCAGCCAAGCATTTGGGCCGCCTCATCCGTTTTTCTTCCGAACTTGTAAATTTTTTTGTTTGGGGTTAAAGTGTATAGGTTTGGGGGAAAAAATGGAGACTATTTTGTACGCAATTTTTTGGTTCTTCTTTGCGCTGGCAATAGCCGCGATTCTTTTCGCGGCGGGTTTGCTGGCGGAGGAGACGCCTGAAGCACCCCGCGAGGACGAGGCGGACATCGCCTCGCACAATCAGGGCGCAACCTGGTTTGACAGGGGAGTCTTTGACAGGGAAGACTAGCATGGCATGGCATGAATTTCTATGGTTGCTAGCCGCATCCATAGCAGTGCCTGCTGTCATCAGGGTCCTGGTTTGGGCCATATGCAGCCCTGATGAACCAAGCGACAAAACGGAGGACAAGTAGTGGAGTGGCAAGATTTTTTAATGCTGCTTGTCATTCTGGTCATGATTTTCGCGGTCGTCACGCCGCCTAGTCATCCTACTCGCTAGGGGTGAAGAGCACGGTCGTCGTACCGCAGCTGTCACCCCCGCTAACCCTTCTTTGTTTTGATCTGTCGGCGATGTGTTGTCTTTAATTATTATCGCACGATAATAATCAAGGTTAACATCCTGTCTTCGCCGGCGGATCAGAATAAGGAAGCATAAAAGACCGCGCGCGACCTTAAAGTCAAGGTCGCGCGCGGTTTAGCCTTGGAAGCGGCGCATCCGCCAGCGCCAAAGCAGCAGCTCGGGGCTGTATGTCACTTTTTTACGCTTATGCTGAAGACAAAAATATTGTCTATATTGTCCCAGCGCCAGCCGATGCGAAAGTGGTAGCTTCCCGGAAAAGTCGCGGCTAGGTAGTCCAGCCGCACTGGCCAGTATGAGGTTTGTGCGTCGGCGTGTGATTTTTGCCATTCGCCATCGGGCGGAATGGGCAGCGGCGCGCGGCGGCCGTTAACCAGGATATTGTCGTCCTGATTGCCTTCGTCTTGGGTTGGCGGATCAATTCCGCAGACCACAGTGTCGCGCCATTTGACCCAACGCAGGCCAAAAATGTAGTCATGGTGAGTTTCGTTCCGGCGTTCGTCGCTTAAACATCCGGCGCCCCCGTACTGCAGAAAAACGGGAGCGACATAAACCACATATCCTGCGGCCGGTAACGACACTATAGCGAAAGCGCGGAGCAGTTTGAGTGCGGCATCGCGGAGTCTGGACACGCCGTCCTCCATTTGTAAGACAATAGCAGAATTTTATTTTTGGAACAAGTGCGCGTCGTTCCAAGATTGCAAGATCGGCTCGTTAAATAGTCAATAGCTTCGCATCACTTCAATAGGAGTTTTCATCCCCAAGCCCATATGGGGCCTTTGGGTATTGTAATACCGGAGATATTCCGGTATTT
>JAJYJE010000035.1:0-5593 GCA_021789715.1 bacterium
GAGCAGGACGGCAAGCCGACGCTCCTGCTTTTGTCCGGCGGGTCGGCCTTATCTTTACTGGAAGGCGTAAATAGCGAATATTTTGGGGAGCACCTGACAGTCAGCATGGTTGACGAGCGCTTCAGCCAGGATGCCGCGGTTAACAATTTTTTGCAGCTGCAAAAAACGGATTTTTACAAGGACGCTCACGGCAAAGACGCCAATTTCTTCGGTACTTTGCCGCGGGACAAAGAAACGCCCGGACAGCTCGCGCAACGATGGGAACGGAATCTGCGGCAATGGCGGCAGGATAATCCGCTAGGAAAGATATTCGCGACCCTGGGAATGGGGCCGGACGGGCATACTGCCGGCATTATGCCTTTTCCCGAAAACGCGGAAAAATTTGCCAGGCTGTTCGAAAGCCAAACCTGGATTGCCGCTTACGACGCCGCCGGAAAAAACCCGCATCCGCAGCGCGTCACCGCCACCGTAAATTTCCTCAAACAATTAAACGGCGCCATCGCTTATATCGCGGGCAAAGAAAAACAAATCCCCTTTGACCGCTTGCGCCATAAGCAAAATACCGCCGCCGAATTGCCGGCCATGGTTTTTTGGAGCATCGGCAATCTGGAAATCCACACCGACCTGCAGTAGCCAAACCCTTCCGAAGACGCCTGCAAATGGGCTTTTGCTGTTTCCTATAACCTAATTTCTAACACGATGGCGCCGGGGCATCCGGGTATGTTAAAATATCAACAGTGCTACCAACTAATCCCCCACCAAGGGGACCTAAAGAAACAAAACCGTGCCTCCAGAGATAATAAAAAAAATCGCCCAGGCCCCGGCAACGGCGGCAAAAAGAACGCTTGAGACCTCGGAAAAAATCGTCAAATCCATAGGCGGCGAACCGATCCGCAAAGCCGAAGCCTACTGGCAAATGCTCGGCCCCGGCCTGACTACGGGCGCGGCCGACGACGACCCCTCGGGCATCGCCACCTACTCCCAAACCGGAGCGACCTACGGCTTTAACCTGCTCTGGCTGGCGGCCTGGTCGTTCCCGCTGATGGCCGTGGTCCAGGAAATGTGCGCCCGCATCGGCCTGGTTACCGGACGCGGCCTGGCGGGCAACATTAAGCGCCACTACCCCAAACAGGTCCTCTATATTGTAACCGCTCTGCTGTTCGCCGCCAACACTTTCAATATCGGCGCCGATCTGGGCGCTATGGCCAAAGCCGCCCAGCTTTTGCTCCCGGGCGCGGATTTTACCGCGCTAATCTTTTTTTTCACGCTGGTATCGCTCGGGCTGCAGATCTTTTTAACCTACAAGGATTACGCCAAATACCTTAAGTGGCTGGCGCTGGTACTGCTCTCGTATGTCCTTACGGCATTTGCCGTCAACTTACACGGTTCCGAAATCGCCTGGCACGCGGTGCTGCCGTCGCTGAGTTTGGATAAAAATCAGATCTTTCTGATCTGCGGAATTTTAGGCACGACCATATCGCCGTACCTGTTTTTTTGGCAGACGTCCCAGGAAGTCGAAGAACGAATTTTGGAAGGCAAGACCAGCATCAAGCTGCGCCAAGCCGAAACCACGGACTCGGAAGTCCGCAAAATGCGCGTGGACATTTGGTCGGGCATGCTTTTTTCCAATATGGCCATGTTTTTTATCATCCTGACCTGCGCCGCCACGCTGAACCGCGCCGGCATCACCAACATCCAAACAGCGGCCGAAGCCGCCGCCGCCCTGCGCCCGTTGGCCGGAAATTACGCGTTTTTACTGTTCGCAATCGGCATTCTGGGAGTGGGAATGCTCGGCGTTCCGGTACTGGCCGGCAGCGCTTCCTACGCGCTCTCGGAAAGTTTCGGCTGGAAACAAGGGCTCTACCGCAAATTCCGGCAGGCGCAGGCATTCTACGGGGTAATCATCCTTTCGATGTTTATCGGTCTGGCGCTCAATTTCATCGGGCTCGACCCCATAAAGGCCCTTATCTACTCGGCGGTACTCAACGGCATTGTGGCGCCGGTGATTTTAGTGCTCATAGTGGATATGAGCGACAACAAAAAAATCATGGGCCGCCACAAAAATGGCCGTATGGTTTCCGCCATCGGCTGGATTACTACTATATTAATGATTATCGCCGGCGTGGCGGCAATCGCCAGCATGTTAATATAGAATATCCAAGCCCGGGCCGATTCCATTGACAAAACCCTCCGGCTTACGTTATAATAAGCAAGCTATCTTAGCAGCTAACAAACAAAATTCATTGTGCAAAAAACCAGAGTAAACCATCAAATCAGGGCCGCTCAGGTCCGCGTTATAGCCGATGACGGCAAGCAAATAGGCGTTATGCGCTTAAGCGAAGCGCTGCAGCTTGCCCAGGAACACGGCTTAGACCTGGTGGAGGTGTCGCCCCTGGCAAACCCGCCGGTCTGCAAGCTCATCGATATTGCCAAATTCCGCTACCAGCAAAAAAAGATGGAGCAGCAGCAAAAGAAAAACGCCAAAAGAGTGGAACTCAAGACTATTTGGATCAGCATGCGCATCAGCGAGCATGACATGCAGATTAAAGCCAATAAGGTTTCCGAATTCCTCGCCGACGGCAATGTCGTGAAAGTGGAACTGAGAATGCGCGGCCGCGAGCAGGCTTTTGGCGATTTAGGCCGCAAGCAGCTCGACAGTTTCCTTACTCTGGTAACCGCCCCTCACCGCATAGAGGTACCGCTAAAGCGCATGGGTGGAACATGGTCGGTTACGGTAGCGCCAACAAAATAATGTAAACTGCAAAAATCAAAATGAAAAATATAGGTGTTTTTGCCTTCGGGCAAAAACTCTATAATTTTATACTTTGATATTTAAATTTTAAATTTCCAACATGCCCAAAGTAAAAACCCACCAGGGAACCGCCAAACGCATAAAAAAAACCCGCCACGGCAAGCTTATCGCCCGCGCGGTCGGCCAGGACCACTTTAACTCCCGCGAATCCGGCAAGACAACCAAGAACAAACGCCGCGATTTTTTGCTGCACAAAAGCAACGACAAGCTTAAAGCATTAATTCCTTATAAATAATTTATTTTATCATCTTAACATTTTATTATCTTAACATCAGCTTCAATAGAAGATTGATTATGATAAAATGATAGCATGATAATATGTTCAACTGACCTATGACACGCATCAAGAGAGGCGTTACCGCCAACAAACGCAGAAAGAACCTTTTAAAACGCGCCAAAGGTTTTGACAACCGCCGCTCCACCAACTTTGTCGCCGCCCGCGAAGCTTTGCTGCACGCCGATAAGTACGCTTACCGCGACCGCCGCAACAGAAAGCGCGACTTCCGGGCGCTCTGGCTGGTGCGCGTCAACGCCGCCCTCCGCGATAACGGCACAACCTGGAGCAAGTTCGCGGCGGTCTTAAAAAAGGAAAACATCAAACTCAACCGCAAAATGCTCGCGGAACTGGCCGTACAGTATCCCCAGGAATTCGACAATCTCGTAAAAAATTTGATATAGGCCCTTGCCGCAATCCCTCCACGGACGACCCGGGAGGGATTTTTCTTATGCCGCGGCAAGCTTTACGTATCTTGCCGTTTATTTATCGACAATGCTTGGAATCAGGGCTGGAATTATTTTCTATCGGGCCGCGTACCGGAATTTTAAAAAAAGAGGTTACTGGCCATTTGGCCGGTAACCTCTCCCGGGAATCCGGGTTTAACTTTTTTCCCTTAAATCCGCCAAACGGAATACGGGCGCTACTTGTTCGAAGCGGCGGAAGCCTGATCCTTTAAGATAGCCTGGACGACTTGGCCGCTGGACTTCAAATCCTCGTAGAATAAGATTTGCGCGCGGGAAATATGCATCTCATCCATCGGTCCGTGCAGCTCGTTGCCGAGTTTGATCAGGGAAATCTGGGGTTGCTGCTGCGCCGAACTGGTGGCCTGGCCGGGCTGCTGCTGTCCCTGCAGCGGCGGCTGGACTACCTGGAGATAATAGATGTCTTTAAGGTCTACATAACTCCCGTCGGCGTCGGACAATTTGCCAAAGTAGACCTGGCCGTTGGTCAAAAAGACCGCTTGATAACCGCTGGCTTCCCCTGAAGCCGGAGCGCTTTTCGCTCCCCCGAATAACTTGTCGCGGAACAATATCGCTCCGGCGATGAGAATTACTACTACTACCGCCAGCACAATCCATGGCAGCTTGGACCCCGTTTTCGACCGTTCCTGCTGCGCCGCCACTGTTGGCTGGCCGGCGTAGTCCTGGCGCGTTTGGTTTTGAGGCTGAGATGGGCGGTTAATCCTAATTTCTTCACTCATATTATATTTCCTTGTTAACGCAGTATGCTGCGATTAATTTTATGTTTTATGTCTGTCTGAGGCACGCTGGCATTTCATCCTGATTTAACCCTCAACAGCGGAGTATCCGAAGCTTAAAAAACCGCAGAGAAAGCGCCGGGGGCGCCAAGCAAGCCGTTTTGCGGTCTGCCAATTTATAAACTTCGTAAAGCATATAAACCATTGCCAAGGCGATAGCGGACAGAGGAGGGAGCGACGCTTCCATCCCGCGGGGAGAAGGAAAGTTATACTCCTGGGCTAAACGGGAAGGAATATTGGCCACTTTTATATCCGGCATCTTATTAAGCTTACTGGCCACAACTACTTTAACAGCCGGCTGGGGGTAATTTAAAACGCCATTGAATTTTACGCATCTTGCCGGTTCGTTTAAAAACGAGCTGACAGAATTAATTTCTTGCGCGCCTGCCGCTGACAGACAGTCGGATATTGCTTCGGAATTATCGGCGAGGGCAACTGCCGGTTTCATGGCAACAACGGTTACAATAGGAATCGTCGGCATAATGCCAGGAGACGCCGGCGAAGGGTAAAAATCTTTCTGGACCTTATTCGAAAACGGCATTACTCCTCCCGTAAAACCCTGGAAGGCGAGGACGCACATAAGGGCAAGATTAATGATTTTAACCGGTTTTGTGACCTTCATTTTAGTGTTTTGGTTTCTATGTAAAGCTTTAAAGCTGGAATCAAACAATTTAATTAAATATACCATATCCTGAACTAACCTTCAAGTAAACTTAAAAAAGCTTTAAAATGTAGCTAAAATTGGAAATCTCGGATAGCCAATAAATATTATTTTCCAATATAAGGTTATATTCGCAAGTTATTCACAACGAACGCTTTGAATTGAAAGTATAACCTGCTAAAATAAATATAAGATTATTAAATAGTAGATTTTGTGGCAGAAAATTTCCACAAATGTTAACTTTCAATTTGTGGCAAATAAATTGTGCCGTTCTAAAAAATCCGCAAATTTAACCTATGGCCAGAACCCATAATGAACAAACATTGAATATTTTAAAAACTGTTTCACAACAGCCCGGAATAACATCGCGAGATTTATTTAAGGTGTACAGCCAGAGCCAGGATTATAAATCTTTTTATAATACCCTCTATCGGCTTATTGGCCAGGGCATGCTGGAACGGAAAGACAGCAACAAGGGCATTTGCCTGTGGGTCCACCAGGACGGAGCGAAGCTTTTAGGCAGATTTAATCCGGAAAAAGACGGCGTCTGGAAACTTGTAATTTTTGATATCCCCGAAAAACAAA
>JAJYJE010000035.1:5603-8599 GCA_021789715.1 bacterium
GCGTAGTACTGCGCTCCAAACTCAAAGCCCTGCGTTTTAAAAAATGGCAGAACAGCATTTGGGTGTCACCATATGCGCTGGATGCGGAGATAGAGCAGGAATTAAACGAGTTAGCAAAGAAATTTTTTGTAAGATTGATTAAAACTACGGACATTAATTACACGCAGGACTTAGAACGGCTGTTTACCTAGGAAGATTAACACAGATAATTTACAGATGAACACGGATCACGGATGCCGGTTTAGCAGCGCGATATGCGGCTTGCGATCGTTAGTGTAAATTGACTTCTTAATCTCTACTTTCGAGGTCCCGAAGTTTACTAAGTAAGCAATCTCGTACTTACTGGCTTTTAGGTATGACAGCTGTTGGTTGATGTCTTTCTGGATTGTGTACTGAGTTGCTTTGATTTCTATCACGATCTTGTCGTCTACAATCAGATCCGGAACATATGTACCCAAGACTTTCCCGGTTTCAACTGAGTAAATATTTATGCGCTTTTGCTGTTCAACTTTAAAACCAATTTTTTCCAATAATTCAACTAGGGCTTTTTGATACACCTGCTCTTTCATACCCGACCCATAAGTATTCTGAACAGAGTAGCAAGCGCCGATAATCTTATACCCGGCGTCCTCTTCCAGCAATTTACCAGATCCGTTATCCGTATATATCCGTTTATTATCCGTGTTCATCTTCTTAGGTTAACATTAGTGGAATTTGACCCCGCCGCGGGATTTGAGCAAAGGGACGCCGGCCGAGCGGGTCTGCGCATTGGAACCCGATAGCGAATAGAACCTGCCCGGCGCGGACTGGTTTAAATATTCGGTCTTGATCCAGTCGGCGGAGCGCTGTACCCCGGAAAAACGCAGTTCATCCATCGAGCCGTCAAGTCCCCAGAGATAAGCGCCTGTCTGCCAGTCCGACCCAATTGTGTTGCCAGTAACGTTGCCCATTGCGAGAGTGGCTGTATCCGGCGTCATAGTCTGGCTGACCCCGTTTACATAGACGCCGGTTATTTGGCCATATACGTTACCCGGTTCTGTCTGTTTGGTAACGGCGATATTGACCCAAGTACCCGAAGCAACCATCGGGATGGTCACGGACAAGTCCCGGCTGCCGCAGCCACAACCTGAATAGCCCTCAATGTGGAGCAAGCCATCAGCATTGCTGTAGCCGACACCCATGACTTCGTTGCTGTTGCTGCTGCTCGCAAGGTACAGGTGGAACTGGTTAGCGCTGTTGCCGATCCATTTCACCCAGTATTCCGCCGTGAAGTTGCCAAAAGGGCTGAGGGACGGCGTTGATGTGCTGAGGGAGATATATCCCGAACTGCCGTTAAAGCTCGCGGCGCCATCAGCCACTCCGGCCGCCGCAGCCATACTGTGGTTCGTACCGTTGTTTGCGTTTGCAGTCGAATCATTAGAAGTTAAAGTAGTGCCATTTGGAAAATGGTAGACGCCTTCAAAATTGCTATCCCATGTTCCCTGCGTAAAAGCGGATGACGGGGCGGAGGCCGCGGGGTTGCCGTAGTAGATATAGATAGTATGGTCGGCGGAGGGAGAAAGATTAGGAATTTTTACCCAGGCAATAAGCTGGCCGGTGGAGGATGAATAGCTTTCTACTTCGGAATTCAGGATAGCCTTGCCATCGGAATCGGTAAACACAAAATCGTAGCCATTGCTTGAGCCGGCCTTGCCGCCGTTGGCCACGGTCTTGAATTCGGGGTCGGTGGTGCTAAACAGCATCGGGAAATTGGTTAGCGTCGTGCCGCTGACCTGGGAAATTTTGCTGTGATCAATGGTAATCGTCCGCCTGTTCGTCCAAGCCGAATTATACCAATTCGTCGTCTGCGTGGCCGTCTGGCTGGTCTGCTGGCTGCCAAAAGTTTCGTAAGCCGAAGGATTGGACTGGTTTAGGTATTCCGTCATAATCCAGTCCGCACTGCGGACATTGCCGGAAACGCGGGCTTCGGCCATACTGCTTGTGGCGGTTGACTGCCACCAACTGCCCCCGATACTCACCGGTGCCGCTCCGGAATACAAAGTGCCGCTTAAAGGCATAGTGCCTACCGATACGCCGTTCACGTAAAGCGTTACGACTGACCCGTCAAATGTGGCCGCTTCGTAATACCACGTATTGGCATTCACTGGCGGATTCGCTACTTCCAGCCAGTCGCGAGTACCGCTATTATTCCAAACATTTATACAAAAACGGTTATCGCAAAAGCCTAAACTATACCGCCGATAAAAGCCGCCCTGATCCTCACCGTCTACGCCGGAAGAGGCGGAATTCGATGTTACATTTACCCAATTACTAACCGTTAAATAGGAAGTGTTCATTACCGAATTATAAGGAACCATAATGTAATTGCCTGCTGCCCCGCCAAATGTCACGCCAGTGCCGCCAAGCGGGCTGGATGTGGCGGATACCGCCGTGCCATTAACCGTGCCATTTAAATTATGCGAAGTGGAATCATTGGTCGAAATGCCAGAATTATTTCCCAAATGCCACACGCCGACGTAGTTGCTATCCCACACCGCGGTGGGGTTTTGCTGGTTGGTAGCGGCAGAGTTGCCGTAATAAAGGTAGATGGTGTGGTCGACGGTGGTGGAGAGGATGGGCACTTTGACCCAGGCGACGAGGTTGCCGGTGGCGGAATTATAACTTACGATTTCATGCGCCAGCTTGGTGCCGCCGTCGCTGTCGGTAAAGGCAATGTCGTTGCCGTTGCTTTGGGTGTTGCCGACCAAAGCCGAAACAGTGGCGGAAATAAGCACTGGAAAATTCTGCAAAGTCGCGGTCGTGGAGCTGCCGACCATATTATGGCTGATGGTAATGGGGATACGGTAAGCCCAAGCTTTATTGTACCAGGAACGATTACCCACGGACTCATTAACCTGGGTTGCCGTATGATTTTGCGTCTGCAATCCCCCAACCGCCGCAAATGTCGACGGCGAGCTTTGGTTTAGGTATTCGGTCTTGATCCAGTCGGCGGAGCG
>JAJYJE010000036.1 GCA_021789715.1 bacterium
TCTTAGTGACGCTGATGATATCATCGAGTACTTTGCCCTTACCTGCTTTGTCCGCGGCCAGGTAATCCGCTAATTTTTCCTTTAAAATCTCCTGTTTTGTTGCCATAGTCATAGTACTGACTACGGTAACACTAATTATTATCTAACCGCTAACCTTACGGTTGCAGTATTTATTATCTAAAGCGAGAGGTTTACACGAAAGCGGGATTCTGCTAGACTAATTGAAGATTTATTGTGCCGCTGTGGTGGAATTGGCAGACACGCACGACTCAAAATCGTGTGCCTAACGGCATGTCGGTTCGACTCCGACCAGCGGCACCATGCAAGAATTTCCCGAGTTTAATTGCAAAAAATCCGCCACTGGCGGATTTTTTTATTACCATAATTCAAAAAGCTCGAACCCGAAGCCGGGCCGTTCTTAATTACAACTACGCGATTCCCGGAACCGGAAACTTTAACGAAAATTCTCTGACTTCTTTTTGAATCGACGCAAGCCTGGCGTCGTCGGTGCGGCTCATTAAGGCGCGGTCCAATAAATCCGCCACCATTTCCATATCGGATTCCTTGGCCCCGCGGGTGGTTAGCGCCGGCGTACCCAGGCGGATACCGGATGGGTCCAGCGGTTTGCGGGGATCGAACGGGATCATATTCTTCTTCATGCATATGCCGGCACATTCCACAACCTTCTCCGCCTCCTTGCCGGTAATCTGCTTGCTGCCGTAAACGTCAATTAGCATCAGGTGATTATCTGTGCCGCCCGAAACCACTCGGTAGCCGCGCTTTTGCAAAGCTGACGATAATGCCTTGGCGTTTCTGATGACTTGCGCTGAATAATCGACAAAATCAGATTTCAGCGCTTCTCCGAACGCCACGGCTTTAGCCGCGTTAATATGGTCGTGTGGGCCGCCCTGCACGCCCGGAAATACCGCCTTGTCAACAGCGGAAGCAAACTTTTCCTTGCACATAATCATAGCGCCGCGCGGGCCGCGCAAAGTCTTATGGGTCGTGGTGGAAACAACGTCAAAATACGGCACCGGACTCTCTAATTGTTTACCCGCGATGAGGCCGGCGATATGGGCAATATCAGCAAAAGTATAAGCTCCGGCCTTGTCGGCGATCTCCTTAAACCGCTTCCACTCCATGGAGCGCGAGTAGGCGCTAAAACCCGCCAAAATCAGCTTTGGTTTTTCCCGCAGCGCAATTTCTTCCAGCTCGTCCATATCGACAACTTCCGTATCTTTGTCCACAAAATACGGAATGATGGTGTAGAGTTTACCGGAAAAGTTTAACGGATGGCCGTGGGAAAGGTGCCCGCCTTGGTCGAGCGAAAACCCCAGGACCTTATCGCCGGGATTTAACAGAGCCATATACACGGCCAGGTTAGCCGGCGAACCCGACAAAGGCTGGACATTAACGTGTTCGGCGCCGAATAACTCCTTGGCGCGCTCAATGGCCAAATTTTCCGCCTGGTCAATAACCTCGTTGCCGCCATAGTAACGCTTGCCGGGATAACCCTCCGAATATTTATTGGTAAGAATCGAGCCCATGGCTTCCAGCACCGCCGGGCTAACATAGTTCTCCGAGGCTATCAGTTCTATCCCCTCTTTCTGTCTTTGCTCCTCGCGTTTGATGATCTCGTACAAACGCGGATCGTTTTTCTCAATATTTGGATAATTCATATATTTGCAAATTTTACGCGGGTGCGCTCGCTGATCTCCGGACAGTATCGTAGCCTATCCGTTTAATGTCTAATTTACTCCTTTATTTCCAAAATTTATAAAAAAGCCGAGTTTGTAATCCGTAGGCCTGAAATACCTCCAAAACCGCTTGATCTAACCTTCGACAAGAAAAGGCTTCGATTTAAGCTCGGAAATAATATTTGGTATTATTTACCATTTTATCTGGCACATAAGTACCAATTTTTTGACCATTGTAATATATACCTGTTCGTTTTAGTTTGCATATGAATGTTCCATATTGTAGCTGGTCCGCGCGGGATCCGCGTCTATATGTACATGTATAGCAGGCTATAACACCCTGCCAATACAAATAATACCACAAAACTGCCGGTAATATGAAATAACAAGGCGCCAAGGAGACAGGCCGAAAGCTTGCCGACAGAAAGAGATTGTTCAAAAAAAATCGCGTATGGCACAACGTGATTGGCAGCCGCGCGCAGATAGGTAACAGTGGACAGCGGGATAAAATCCATTTCCTTGCTGGCGCGGGACAGCGTATCCAAAGCAAATACATTCCAAACATTGCTGGCAATAAAGCGGGCGAACCATACCAACGCGCTAAAAAACGCGCCGAGCTTAATGAGCACGCGCTTAGTGTACTGGTCGGTAATCTTGCCGATAATTACCGCCATTACCGCAGCAATCAAACTGGCCATGGTCGCCAGGATGCCGGTACCTTCATAATTTTTGACGACAATGTAAATGAACACCGGCCATATTGTCAGCATTATCAGCTCTTCCCCAAAGCCCATATAGCCCACGAATTTTTTTGGAATGGCTTTAAACAGATTCCACGTATCGCCGTAATGGTAATTTTTGGGCACGAATAGCTCCTGCTTGGTGAATAGCGGCATTACGGAGAACGAATAGACAATGGCGGCAATTACGAAGGTCGCGGTCATGCTGAAGCGCTGCGCCAAAAATCCGCCAATAAAAGGGCCGATAATTTGCGAGATCATTTCAATGGCGTAAACTACGCTAAACTCCCGGCCGAGCTGCTGCTGGTCGGCATAGCGCGCCATAAGCGCGTGAAAACCGGGCCAAAACAAGGCCTTTTGCAAACCTAAAGCAATGGCCGCAGTGTAAGCAAGTCCCGGACTTTCGCGGCCGAGCAAAAGCAGCACCCAATACAGCACCTGAAACGGCACGCTCATGGCTATGGAATGCTTATAGCCGTAAGCGCTGGCGAACTTGCCGCCCAGTATGATGGTTGGCAAATAAGTTATATACACGACCGCGAAAAAAAGCAGAACCTGCGGCACGGTAAAATGCAGCACGTTGTACAAAAAAATCGGCTCAAACAGAGCGGTTATCGATTGGGCCAAATTGCTGATAACCGAAGAAGCGTAAAGTTCGCCAATTTCCTCGCGGACTTTTTTTGTAAAGTAGCTGGGCAGATGGTAATTAAGATGCATTTTTATTTTTAACTCAAGACTAACACTTAAAACCTATTTCCGTCATCAAGAATACAACGGCCAAAAGGAGGCACCAATGACCGCTACGGAACTCGCCACTTACTTTGCGATAGTATGCAGAAATTACGGCTTTGCCGACCAAGTGTCGCTTGAAGAAATTAACAATACGCTAAGAGAGCATTGCCGCGGGCTGCGGAACTCGCCTACGGAAGAAATGTTTGTCATGCTTCGCCGTATTTGCAGCCAGCGCGACAACCAAAGAATGTCCACCTTGGTCCTGCGCCATACCCGCGCTATTTTACAGAGACTGGAAGACCTGGGGGTCTCCCGAAACGATATAATTCGGCGACTCTCGAACGGCGAAGCAAAACCCCGTAGCGCGACCGCGACCGGTTCTCCCTAAGGAGAGAACCGGTTTTTTTATACTACCAAATTAATCAATCTATCGGCCACAAAAATAGCGCGTTTAACTGGACTGCCGCCAATACTGTTAATAACGGCCGGCATTGCCAAAGCCGCCTGCCTGACCGCCGCTTCACCGCTGCCGGTCGGCAGCGCAATTTTTCCCCTGACCTTGCCGTTAACCTGGACAATGAACTCCGTAGTTGCGTCAATAATCATTTTCGGATCGTAAACCGGCCAGGGCTCCAGCTGCAAAGATTTCTTGCCGCCCAACAGCTGATTCAGCTCTTCGCAAATATGAGGCGCGAATGGATACAGCAATTTCAAAAAAATTTTAACCGTCTTAACCGAGACCTCTGCATCCTTAACCTGGTTATGGAATTCCATGAAACTGGATATGGCGGTGTTGAAACTGAAATTTTCGATATCTTCCGTAATCTTCTTGATCAACTTGTGAAGAGCCCTGGTTACCGATTCCGAATCTTTCAATCTTTTAGTCTTTAAATCTTTAAATTTATTATTTCCCCACCCCCACACCCGGTCTAAAAACCTCCGAATACCCACAATGCCCTGAGTTTGCCAGGGCTTGGCGTCTTCCAGCGGTCCCATAAACATTTCGTACATCCGCAAAGAATCCGCGCCGAATTCTTTTACCACGTCATCCGGATTTATCACATTACCGCGGCTTTTGCTCATCTTTTCTCCGTCCGGTCCTAAGATTAACCCCTGATTGCGCAGCTTCAAGAATGGCTCGCCAAAATTCAAATAGCCAAAATCACGCAATGCTTTGGTAAAAAACCGGGAATAAAGCAAGTGCAAAACCGCGTGCTCGGCGCCGCCAACATAAACATCAACGGGCAGCCATTTATGCATTTTCTGTTTGCCGGCAAAGACTTTTTTATCTTTAGAGTCGGTGTAGCGCAAAAAATACCAGGACGAGTCGACGAACGTATCCATTGTATCGTAATCTCGCTCAGCCGCTCCTTTGCAATTCGGACAAGCAACTTTTCTAAATTGCTTCGACCGCTTAAGCGGCGATTCGCCGGTCGGGCGAAAATCCACATCTGTGGGCAATTTAACCGGCAAGTCCTTTTCCGGCACCGGCTGCATCCCGCATTTTTCGCAGTAGATAATGGGAATCGGCGCGCCCCAGTAGCGCTGGCGGGATACCAGCCAGTCGCGCAGTTTATATTTGGTGGTAAGCTTGCCGAATTTAGATCCGATTTTTTCGATCGCATCTTCGGATTTAAGGCCGGTGAACTCGCCGGAATCAATCAGCGCGCCATAATTGACGGCCGCCTGTTCTTTGCCGGCTACCCGCTCCCAAAAAACCGGATCAGCCAAACCCGTCCCAATAGCCTGGCTGACTTTTTCTTTGGCCAGCCATTCGCAGACATGCTTTTGTTCTTCTTCGGCCGCCACGCCAATCTGTCGGCCGCTTCTTAGCTCCACATAAAAACCCGATTGCGTATCTAATCGGTTCTGTTTTTTTAAAGGAGCGAAAAATTTGACCGTAACCGCCCCGAGCGGCCTGACCACGGCGGCATCAACATAACCAGTTTCCTCTTTAATCTCCCGCAACACGGCTTGCTCCGGCAATTCGCCAGATTCCGCGCCGCCGCTGACAAAAGCATGGCGGTCGCCGTCAAGCCATTTTAAAACCAAATATTCATCTTTTTCCCAATGCTTAATAACTGCGCGGACCACCGCGCGCTCCATTGCCGGTTCGTTTTCATGGAATGCCAACGGTCCCTCCTTTGTCACCAAAAGCGGGGCCACAACCTGTTTAATCGGCAATGCAAACTTCTTGGCGAACTCAAAATCCCGCTCGTCGTGGGCAGGCACGGCCATAATCGCTCCGGTGCCATAGCCGGTAATTACGTAATCGGCGATCCATACCGGAATTTCTTGGGCCGTGGCGGGATTAATCGCCTTCAAACCTTTCAATTCAACACCGGTTTTTTCTTTTTCCAGTTGTGTGCGCTGCAATTCCGATTTCTTTTTGGTCGCCTCGATGTATTTTTGAACTTCATCCCAATTTTCAATTTTCAATTTAAAATTTTCAATTGCTCCATGCTCAGGCGCCAAAACCATATACGTCGCTCCGAATAGCGTATCTGGCCTAGTCGTGAATACCTTAATACTTACTTCGTGATCCTTGATTCTAAAATCTATTTCCGCTCCCTGGCTCTTGCCGATCCAATTCCGCTGCATCAGCTTTATCGGCTCCGGCCAGTCAAGCTTATCTAAATCTGACAATAATTCTTCGGCGTAATCGGTAATCTTAAAGAACCATTGCGATAACAATTTTTGTATAACCACCGTGCCGCAGCGCTCGCACTTACCATCCGCTACCTGCTCATTGGCCAAAACCGTATTATCCTTGGGGCACCAGTTTACATAAGCTTCCTTTTTGTAGGCCAAACCCTGCTTATAAAACTGCAAAAACAGCCACTGGGTCCACTTATAGTAGTCTGGCGAAGAAGTGTTGACTTCCCTGCTCCAGTCGTACGAAAGACCCAGCGACTGGATTTGCTGGCGGAAACGCTTGATGTTCTTTTGTGTAGTCTTTTGAGGATGCACGCCCTCTTTAATCGCATAATTCTCGGCAGGCAAACCAAATGCATCCCAGCCCATGGGGTGCAGAACGTTATCACCTTTCATTCGGCGGAAACGCGATAAAATATCGGTGGCCGTGTAACCTTCCGGATGGCCCACATGCAACCCTGCGCCCGAAGGATACGGGAACATATCTAAGATATATTTTTTAGGCTTTTTCCCGCTATCTTTCGTCTGAAAAGTTTTATGCGCAAGCCAATATTTCTGCCAATTCTTTTCGATTTTCTGATGGCTGTACTTGTTCATCGGTTTGACTAATTACGTTGATTGATTATAATTGCGGTGGGAGGTCCTCATATGGAGGAGCCATTGAAACGCCTGATGCAGGAATTGGGGAACGCGATCAACGATTCGCTTTCCGAATCGGACCGGATTGCGGAAGCGATCGGTGAAATCAAGCGCGCCGGGTACGATGTTTTCCTGGTGCTTGAGGCCACCATTGGCTTTAATAGGCGGGAAACGAACGGGGAAGAGGAAGAAGCAGACGAACAGATTCAGAAAGAAAATTGCACCTTTGAGGCGACTGGCAAAATCAAATTCACAAGCCAGGACCACCGCTTCCTGCGAGCGCTGAAGATCGCCGTAGATGATGATAATAATCGCTAAAGCCGGAACAGCCGGCGGGCGTTCTCTGTCGTCCGCGCCGCGATCTCCTCTACGCTCACGCCCTTTAATTCGGCTACCTTGCCGGCCACGTATTGCACGTAGGCCGGCTCATTTCTTTTGCCGCGGTTCGGCACCGGCGTCAAATAAGGACAATCGGTTTCCAGTAGTATTCTATCAAGCGGAACCATTTTTACCAACTGCTCCATATTTCCGGTCTTGTCGAACGTGGTTATACCGTTAAAACTCACATAAGCCCCGCGATCGAGAAATTTTTGCAGCGCCTGAGGACTGCCGGTAAAGCTATGGATTTCAAAACGCAAGGGCTGAGGGCTGAGGGCTGAGGGCTGATTATTTTCCTCATCCAAAATCCCCAGCAAATCATCATACAGCGACTCGTCGCCTTTGGCCGGACGGCTGTGGATTACCAAAACTTTATCAAGCTCTTTGGCCAGGCGCAACTGGGCGCGGAACGCGTCGCGCTGTTTTTGCTTGATGGGTTCAGAGTCTTGAACCTCAGGAAGCCGATAATAATCCAGCCCGCACTCCCCTATGCCAACCACTTTGGGGTCGAGGGCTAATTTTTTATATGCATCATAATCAAAAACTTCCTCGCGGGTTTTAAAATGCGTCTCTTCCTCATCCACAAACTGCGAATGAGTATGCTCGGGATGCAAGCCGACCACGGCGTAGACGCCGGATGCAAATTGGTTGGCCAATTCCACTGTCTGGCGGGAGGTGTCGATCTGCGATCCGACGTTGATGACTTGAATACCACTCTCTAAAGCCCGCTGCAAAACCTCTTTTGCATCGTCCTTAAAAGCGCGAAAATTTACATGGGCGTGGGTGTCTATCAGCATATGGACAAAACAATTGTAAATTGATAAACTTAAAAAACTTTGCGCCATAATTTCTGGGGCGCGCGCTCCAGCGTTAACCTCCCCCGATAGACTACTAGGAGCAAAAAGTGTCCGACGACCAAAGCAAGAAGAGGACAACCGGGCCCGCAATGAGGCC
Source organism: bacterium (assembly GCA_021789715.1). Lineage (GTDB taxonomy): Bacteria > Patescibacteriota > Doudnabacteria > UBA920 > UBA920 > JAJYJE01. The sequence continues at coordinate 7,796 of JAJYJE010000036.1, forward strand.
CCCCATGGATCCGCCCAACCCGGCAACGCCACGTTCAGCGTTACCTTTCCGCAAGCCGCTACATCCGACAGTGCCCAAGAGGGGCATGGCGCCCCCAATGGATCCGCCCAACCCCGCTGCCTAAACGGCAGCTCCGCGTTATGCGGGCAGGAATTTTCTTAGGTCGCAAGACATGTCCCGATCTGAGCCGCTTTCTGCCCGCGGCTTTTTTTATTCAATTCTCGGAAACAGCCGCGGAATATTTTCCAGCTTCGGATCTTCTAATACTGACAAGATCCTCTCGCTGGTTTGGGGAAGGAAAGGCTTTAAATTATGAGCGATGCTATATAGTTCAGTCAATAACCATTGAATATCTTTGGTTGCTTTTTCCTTATCGGTTTTAATGGTCTTATAAGGTTCGTTCTTTTGAATAAAACCGTCACAATACTGAATATTTTCCCAAATGAGATCAATTGCCTTTTTTAGATCGTATGTCTGGAGGCATTCGTCATATTCTGATGGCTTCTTAATTCTTAACTCATAATTCATAATTCCTGCGTTCACCGCCATCTTCAAGATCCGGCTCACCAAATTCCCCAACCCGTTAGCCAAACCGGAATTATAGCTCTCTTTAAACTTCTCCCAAGTAAAATCGCCGTCTTCAAACGTGGAAATTTCGCGGCACAGCCAGTAACGCAGCGCGTCCGTTCCATACTTTTCTACGACCTCATACGGGTCGATCACGTTACCGAGCGATTTGGACATTTTTTGT
>JAJYJE010000037.1:0-490 GCA_021789715.1 bacterium
TTGTCGATCCGCAATCTACGCCCGGGATCGGCACATGGGCCAAAATGCGAGTCAACAATAAAAGACCTAACACGATTAAAATTTTATTGCGCAGGTCTTTAGTTTTCCAGATTAGAGCTAATTTGTTCATAAAATATTTTGGAAAGACAAAACTTACCGGTTTTTTCTTTCCAACCGCTCCGCCCCTTCCGGAGGCGGAGCCCTATCTTTTTCGAAAAAATTTCCTCGGACACGAAACGAATTCGATGGCCTCGGAACTGTTTATATCACAATTATATCACGGAGCCGCCGGCTTTTTCTACTGCCGCCTTGGCGGATGCGGAAATCGGCAGCTTTATGTTCAGTTTCTTTTTAATCTCCCCGCCGAGAATTTTGGCGTGAGATACGCCGGCATCGATAATGCCTTTGCCCTTCAAGGCAGCCATATCAACCGTGGCGCCATCTTCAAAAACTCCCAGCCGGCTTAAGGAAACCGCCGCAGGTTTTTCAC
>JAJYJE010000037.1:500-8491 GCA_021789715.1 bacterium
AGGCGACCTTCATTGACGCGGTGATCATCGGAGTGATCGTCGGGGCGAAGGTCAAGCTCGCGCGGCAGAGTCGTGTTCTGCTGCTCCGCGCTCCGACCCCGGCGATTTGGCGGCTCCTCGTGTTGTGTGGCCTCAGCAGCCTGGTGATCGGCGCAGCTGCCGAACCAGGGGCTGACGCCCGCCCTCAAAGCGGGCCGGCATTTTACTGTGACCGGTGCGCTTGGTCTGACCCTTATTGCCGCGAGTGGAATAGGTGCCGTGTCCGCTGCCCAAACCGCGGCCGACAACCTTGCGGCGATGGACGGACTTGGGATGTTTTTTTAATTCGTGGAGTTTGATCATAAAATAATAGTTAGTAGTTAGCATATAGCATTTAGGGGCCTAGCTGCTAAATGCCAGCTGCTATATGCTTATTACTTCCGCATTTTCGCCAGGTCTGCCTTGCTCTTCATGCTCCGGAACGCGGCAAACACCGCTTTGACATTGTTAACTTTATTATTGGAACCGAGCATTTTGCTGACGACATTCTTTACCCCGGCCAAATCCATAACGCTGCGGACGGCACCGCCGGCGATAACACCGGTACCGGGCTTGGCGGGCTTCATCATCAGGCTTGAAGACTTGTACTTCATAACCACTTCGTGCGGAATAGTCTCGTTTACCAGCGGCAATACCACCATATTCTTCTTGGCGGCATTAACGGCCTTATTCACGCTTTCGGCCACATCGGCGCCCTTCCTAAGGCCCATGCCGACCTTGCCCTTATGATCCCCGATAACCACCAGCGCGCGGAAGCGCATACGTTTGCCTCCGGCGACTACGCGGGTAACGCGCTTGACTTCCACAACCTTCTGGTCAAATTCGCTGCGTTCGCGCTGCTGATCATCGCCCCTAGATTGTCTACGTCTTTTTTCCATAAAATGTTCTCAAATATACAAATTTGACAAATATACAAATAAATTTTACCTAGTCAATAATACAAAATCGATTTGTATATTTGCGATTACTACTTAAAACTTCAATCCGCCTTCTCTTGCCCCGTCTGCCAAAGCCTTAATCCGGCCATGGTAGGCAAAACCGCCGCGGTCGAATACTGCCGCCTTAATATTCTTTTCTCCGGCTTTTCTGGCCAACAACTTGCCCACTTCGGCGGCTATGCCGGTCTTTTTATCCTTAGTCTTTACTTCCATACTGGACGCGGCAACCAATGTTTTCCCCGCTTCGTCATCCACAAGTTGGGCGTGAATATGGGCATTGGCGCGGAACACGCTTAAGCGGGGACGCTGGGCCGTACCGGACACGACCGCTCGAACGCGGCTATGACGGAGGATTCTCTTGTTTTTTTTAGCTTTATTCTGGTTCATAGTATGTAATACGAATAATGCGATTTATGCGAATCTGGCGAATGTGCGGACTCGCTCCGCCAGCTGGCGGATTAGCGATATTCGCATTTTTTCCTAGACTCGCATCATGAATTACTTTCCCCCTCCAACCACCTTAACAACCTTGCCGGCCTTGCGGAGGATGGTTTCGCCCGCATACTTAATGCCCTTGCCTTTATAAGGCTCAGGCTTTTTAAGTTCGCGGATTTCGGCAGCAAACTGCCCCACCCGCTGTTTGTCGGCTCCGCTTATGGTAATTACGTTCTTTTCCACGGCCACTGTCAGATCCTTGGGAACCGTGACTTCAACCGGATGGGAAAAGCCGAGGCTCATGGTCAGTTTACCTGGAGTAGTTGCAACCTTAAAACCCACGCCGTTAACTTCAAGCTTCTTTTCGTAGCCCTTGGCCGCGCCATCTACCATATTCTGAATAAGGGAGCGGAACAGCCCCCAGAGCGCTTTTTCCTTCTTATCTTCCTTGCGGGCGACATCCACCGTAACTTCCTTTTCGCTTATGGCCACAGTGACTTTGGGATGGACAGTCAAACGCAATGTCCCTTTTGGGCCCGACACTGTCAACTCCTGCCCCTTGGCTTCCACCTTTACTCCGGAAGGGATAATAACTGGTTTTTTTCCAATTCTGCTCATAAAATTCCTAAATTAGAGTTTACGAAGTACGAACATTTACGAATTTACGAAAGCTGTTACGGTTCGCACATTCGCACAGCTTCGTACTCCGTAAAATCTACCAGACCTGGCAAATGATTTCGCCGCCGACCTTACTCTTCCTCGCTTCGCGGTCGGTCAGCAAGCCCTGGGAAGTGGAAACAACAGTCAAACCCAGGCCGCTGTTGGTGCGGGGCAGTTTTTCCACCGGCAAATAAATCCGCTGGCCGGGTTTGCTGACGCGCCGAATGCCGGTAATAACCGGCTGACCGCCCTGGTCGTACTTGAGGTTTACTTGCAGCATCTTAAACCGGCCGGGCACTTCCGTAACGCCGGCAATATAACCCTCGCGTTCCAAAACTTTGGCCAAGCTGGCCTTGAATTTGGAATACGGCAAAACAGCCTGCGGTTTGTGCGCGGAAGCGGCGTTTTTGATGCGGATTAACATGTCAGCAATTGGGTCGGTGTACATAAATTATTCTAATTGCTCTAATTATTCTGATTGTTCCTAAATAATGTCTAATTTCTAATTCCTAATTTCTAAACTCTGTACTTTGGCCATTGGACATTTATCTATATTTAGAATAATTAGGGCACTTAGGTTAATTAGGTTAATTTACAAAATACGGCATTACCAACTGGCCTTTACAATTCCGGGAATTTCCCCTTTGCTTGCCAGCTCGCGGAAACAAATCCTGCACATGCCGAAATCGCGCATATAGCCGGCCTTCCTGCCGCATTTCCAGCAGCGCCGGACAACGCGGGTTGAAAACTTAGGATTCTTTATGCTGCGCTTCGATTTTGCGATTTGAGCTTGGGTAGCCATAGATGAGGGATGAGGGATGAGGCCTTATGCCTATTCCCTATTTCTTAAATGGGAAATTAAACTGCTTTAATAATTCTCTGGCAACTTCATCTTTGCCCGCGTTGGTAACTATGGAAATTTCCATACCGAAGACGTTTTCCAGGGCCGAGGAGCCAATCTCGGGAAATACGAGCTGTTCGCGCAGACCCAGGTGGTAGTTCCCGTGGCCATCAAACTTTTCCGATACCCCCTGAAAGTCACGGACGCGGGGCAAAGCCACGTTAACCAACTTGTCCAGAAAGCTATACATCCTCTGGCCGCGGAGCGTAACTACAACGCCGACAACCTGATTCTCCCGAACCTTAAAACCCGAGATTGATTTGCGCGCTACTGTCTTGACCGGCGCCTGTCCGGTAATCGCGGCAAGGTCGGCAACAACGGCATCGATTTTTTTCTTGTCTTCCTTAAACTTACCCACGCCGGCATTAACGACAATCTTGGTGACTTTCGGGATCTGCATGACATTCTTGAACCCGAACTTCTGTTTAAGCTGCTGGACTACCTTGCTATTATATTGTTCCTGTAAGCGTTCCATAAATATTTTACGAAATACGAATGTTTACGAACCTGCGAAGATAAACAGGTTTTGTAGGTTCCTACCTGTTCGTGCTTCGTAAATTCGCTTTGTTAAACTGCCTTTCCGCTCGATTTGGCTATGCGCTGCTTGTTGCCGTTTTCCAAAAAAGTATAGCCAATGCGGCTGCCGTTACCGGAATTGGGGTCGATCAGCATGACTTTGCCTACAGGCAATGGCGCGGGGAAAGAAATCTTCTGGCTGGCAACGCCTTCCTGCCTGCTGCGTTCAAAACGGGTATGCACGTTCACGTTTTCCACCACAACCTTAGCCTGACGGGGCAATACTTCAAGTACCTTGCCAGTCTTGCCTTTATCCTTCCCGGACAGGACCTTAACGGTATCGCCTTTTTTAATACGAAGTTTATTCATAAATGAGCATTTGGTAGATGGCATTTAACATTTAGGCCTAACTGCTAAATGCTAACTGCTGACTGCCTGTGTTAGATAACCTCTGGTGCTAATGACACTATCTTCTTAAAGCCGTCTTCAAATTCCCCGATAGCCTTTTCGCGGATCTCGCGCGGAATAGGACCAAAAATGCGGGTGCCCTTGGGCTCGCCGCTGGCTTTATCAACCAGTACGCCCGCGTTCTCATCAAAGCGGATATAGGAGCCATCCTTGCGGCGGATCTCCTTGCGCAAACGGACAATTACCGCGTAAACTTTATCGCCTTTCTTTAAAGAGGAATTCGGCGCGACTTGTTTGACGCTGCCGGCAACAATATCGCCAATGCGGGCAAAGCGATTGCTGTTCTTGCCGTTTACGGAAAAGACATTGACGATTTTAGCGCCCGTGTTGTCTGCTATTTTGATCCAGGAACGTACTTGTAACATATGATAATTTCATTATCCACAGATGCACAGATTGCACTGATACCACAAATAGTTAAATGTGTTGCCTGTAAAATCAGTGTATCGGCGGACAAAGTAATTTCTTAAGCTTTACTAATAACCTTAAACTTCTTTTCCTTGCTCATCGGGCGGATGGATTCAATGACTACCTTGTCGCCGGTGTGATACTCGCCATTTTCGTCATGCGCCTTGAACTTCCGGGAAACGGTGTAAGCTTTCCGATATTTGGGATGGCGCTTGCGAATATCAACCTTAACCACAACGGTCTTGGTCATTTTATCGGAAACGACAATGCCGGTGAGCTGCTGTTTTTGAACGGATGATGTCATAAATAAAGAGGGAGGGACAAGGGATTAGGGACAAAGCCTTATGCCTGTACCCTGTTGCCTATTAAGCTTTCTTCTGGTGTAAAAACGTTAACATCCTGGCAATATCGCGCTTTACGGCTTTAATCTCGTGATTATTTTTCAGCTGATTCAGCCGGGCTTTAACGGCCAGCTCGTGGGCCTTGGCTCTAAGTTCCCCGAGCGTTTGGCGGATCTCGCCTTCGGATTTGGTTGTGAGTTCCTTAAACTTCATATTCTAGCGATTTGTCTTTAAATAACAATCCTTGTGATATAACTTACCCTGATGGGTTATTCTGCTATAGAATGTTTCTCTTAAAAATGCCGAACCAATCCTATCTGCAATCCCCGGAAAATCATCTTCGAAAATAAATTGCTGCCCTTTGCCGATCTCCTGATGGCAGATCAAACATTTACTGCTTTCCCGTGTCCCAAATTTGCCTAAATCGTCATCGAAAGCCATATAATAGTTAGCCTTGCATCACCTTCTCCAAGAATCTGGATTTAACTGGCAGCTTGTAGCTGGCTAATCTCATTGCCTCTTGCGCCTGGTCGCGGGTTACCCCGTCCATCTCAAACAGAATTTTGCCTTTTTTTACGACTGACACAAAGTGATCAACCGCACCCTTGCCGCCACCCATCGGGCTCTCGTTACCATGGACAGTTACGGGCTTGTCGGCAAACACGCGGATCCAGATCTTGCCGCCGCGCTGGACATAACGGGTCATGGCGCGCCGGGCGGCCTCAATCTGACGCGCGGTTACCCAGGAACTTTCCATGGCCTTTAAGGCGTAAGTACCGAACGCGATTTCATTGCCGGCCGAAGCCTGGCCTTTGGTATGGCCGCGGTGATGTTTGCGGTGTTTAAGTTTTTTGGGAATAAACATAAATGATTGGCAGCTGGTAGCGGCAGTTCCTCAGCAAACTAGGCGCTACTCACTATAATATTAAGCTTTCTCCGAGACGGCTTTGGCCCTAACCGGCTGCTTTTCCTCAAACACATCGCCGCGGTAGATCCACACCTTTACTCCTACGGTGCCGTAAGTGGTAAAGGCGGTGCTGCGGGCGAAATCAATGTCGGCGCGGAGAGTATGCAGCGGAATCTTGCCTGAAGACAGGTGTTCGGTGCGGGCAATGTCCGCGCCGTTGAGCCGGCCGCCAATGGCCACTTTGGCACCCCGAGCTCCGGATTGCATAACCTGCTCCAGCGACTGCTTCATCAGCCTGCGAAACGCTACGCGCTTCTCGAGCTGTTCGGCAATGCCGTTGGCGACAACCTGGGCCTGTAAATTAATATCACGGACTTCTTCAATATTAACCTTCAGTTCTTTCTTTATGCCAAGCTCGGTCTTGATCTTTTTCTTCAGCTCTTCAATGCCGGCGCCGCCCTTGCCAATAATCAAGCCCGGTTTGGTAGTCTTGATGATAACCGTGATCGCGCCGTCACCGGTGCGTTCAATATCAATCCTGACCAGGCCGGCCCTCTTAAGATGTTTCTCCAAGTACTCGCGGATCCTGACATCTTCCATAAGCAGCTGCTGATAGTGCGCCTTGGAAAACCACCTGGATTTCCAGGTATCGGTAATTTTGATGCGGAATGAAGTTGGATTGATCTTGTGGCCCATAAGTTAAACGGTTGATGGTTGTTGGTTTTAGAAGCCGGCAAGTCGCAGGCAACAAGTTTTAAGCAGCCTGACTACTTGCTACTTACAACCTACCGGTTTCTATGACTAATAACTTATTATTTTATTCTCCTGCTTTCCTATTGAACAATCTGCGCTTGTTCTGAGCTTTATTCTTCTTGACTTGCTCTTCCGTTTTCGGCACTTCGCTCTTGCGGCCCAATGTCTTTGGCGGCTTGGCGTTCACGGCTTCCTTCTGGTCAACGCTCGCTTCGGTGGCCGATGGTTTTCCGGACCTTTCGCCTTTGGCGGAAAACAAGGCAAACTTGCGCTTGCCGGCGCCTTTGCGCTCTTCCAGCACCACGTTAACGTGCGACAGCTTGCGGCGGATCACAAAAGCGCTGCCGCGGGCCCTGGGAAAGTACCGCTTCATTGCCGAACCCATATCGGCCGTAATGCTTCTAATGTACAGATGATCGGCATCCAAAGAAAAATTGTTCTGCGCGTTGGCAACGGCACTGCGAAGCAGCTTGGCGACCATAGGCGCGCCCTTCTTGTTAAGGTGCTGCAGCTGGACCATCGCGTCATTGACGTTAAGGCCCTTAAGCAGATTGGTAACCAGGCGCATCTTGCGCGGCGCGATTCGAAGGTCCCGCGCGTGGGCGGCAACGAGCTTGGCGGATTGAGTTGTGGCGGTGGACTTTGCCATAATAATGGTCGTTGGTGGTTGATTTTAGAAGCCGGCAAGTCGCAGACAACAAGTTTTAAGCAGCCTGATTACTTGCTACTTACAACCTACCGGTTTCTATGACTAATAACTCCTTACTTTTTCTGCGGTTCCTTAGCCGCGTCTAATTTTGCCTTCTCCGCGGCGGCTTTGGCCGCTTCCTGTTCTTTAGCCATCTTGCCGCCATGGCGGATAAACTTGCGCGTTAAAGCGAATTCGCCGAGCTTATGACCGACCATATTTTCAGTAACAAAAACAGGTACGTGAGTGCGGCCGTTATGGACCAAAAAGGTAAAACCGACAAATTCCGGAGCAATGGCGCAGGCGCGCGACCAGGTTTTAATCTGATCTTTGCCGGATTTGGCCTTGGCCACTTTGGCGGCGACGCGCGGGTCTACGTATGGTCCTTTTTTAGATGATCGTGACATAAAAATTAGTAATTAGTAACGAGTAATGAGTAATGAGGATCTATTTCCTATTTACTAATTACTATTTACTTCTGTCTGCGCTGCACAATGAACTTATTAGAATACTTCTTCTTGGAACGGGTCTTCACGCCGAGGGCATGCTTGCCCCACGGAGTTTTGGGATACTTTAAACCAATCGGGTTAACGCCTTCGCCGCCGCCATGCGGGTGATCAACAGGGTTCATTACCTTGCCGCGCACCGTCGGACGCCATCCCATATGGCGCATGCGGCCGGCCTTGCCGATTCTTACGTTCATCCAATCGGCATTAGCCAGCTGGCCGACACTGGCCAGGGAAGTTTCCCTGACGCGGCGGACTTCGCCGCTTGGCATCTTCAGCAGAGCATAACCGGCTTCCACTGTCTGCAGCGTGGCATAACCGCCGGCGCTGCGGGCAATCCGTCCGCCCTGTCCAGGAATCAGTTCGATATCATGTATTAGCGAACCAACGGGAATATTCTTGAGCATCAGACGGTTGCCGGGATGAATGTC
>JAJYJE010000038.1 GCA_021789715.1 bacterium
AAAACGCTGGGCGAAAATCCGCAAGCGCAAAGCAGAAGAGGCCCGGCTCCGTGAAGCCGCGCCACCAAGACCAAAACTTATAAAATTCAAAGCCAAGCGCCGCAAATTAGCCTGAGTGCAGCTACGCCGGCAAGCTGCGGCATGGAAACCAAACGATCGGTATTTTAAACGGAGGATGGATATGGAAAGTACGCGACTTTCCAAGGCCACAAAACCGGCGGCGGACAGTTACGACCGCCGGTTTGATTTTAAGCAACAATTAAAAGGACAGCCCTTACTGCACTGAAAGGACTGTCCTTTTATTGGTAATACTAGCCCCCAGCGTTTAGCTGGGGGCTAGTTTACTTGACACTAAAGACTTAGCACTAGGTACTAAGAACTTTACTTGATGATCTTCGTAACAACACCAGCGCCGACGGTATGGCCGCCTTCTCGGGCCACTCACCTCTCACTGCGCTGCGTAGAAAATTATCTTGTGGTTATCATCATGAATTTTATACTTCGCTTCGTTCAAGGTGGTGTCCCTCTTCCCCAAATTTTCCTGATATAAACCTAACATGAAAATTTGGGGACCCCATAACAAAAAACCCCATAAGGGGTTTTCTGTTATCAAAACTATTTGATTATTTTAGTGACTACGCCGGCACCGACAGTATGGCCGCCTTCGCGGATGGCGAATTTGCCTTTTTCTTCCAAAGCCACCGGAGTGATGAGCTTGATGGTTAAGTCAACCGTGTCGCCCGGCATAACCATTTCCTGGCCTTCCGGCAAGGTAACCTCGCCGGTCACATCCGTAGTGCGGACATAGAACTGGGGCTTGTAGCCCTTAAAGAACGGAGTGTGGCGCCCGCCTTCTTCCTTGGTCAAAATATAAACATTGGCGGTAAACTCGGTGTGCGGGGTAATGGAACCCGGCTTGGCCAAAACCTGGCCGCGCTCGACTTCGTCTTTCTTGGTACCGCGGAGCAAAATCCCGGCGTTATCGCCGGCCATGCCGCTGTCCAGCTGCTTGTTGAACATTTCAATGCCGGTAACAACGGTTTTGGCGGTCGGCCGGATACCTACGATTTCAATTTCGTCGTTCAGCTTGACTTCGCCGCGCTCAATACGGCCGGTTACCACGGTACCGCGGCCTTCAATCGAGAAAATGTCTTCAATCGGCATCAGGAACGGCTTGTCGGTTTCGCGCTTCGGATCCGGAATGTAGGTATCCAAAGTTTCCACAAGCTTTTTAATGGCTCCCTCGCCCATATCGGAAGTGTCGCCTTCCAAAGCCTTCAAGGCACTGCCGCGAATAATCGGAGTGTCTTTGCCCGGGAATTCATACTTGTTCAAAAGGTCGCGAATTTCTTCTTCCACAAGGTCGAGCAATTCGGCGTCCTGGACCATGTCGCACTTGTTCATAAAGACGACAATGTAAGGAACACCGACCTGGCGGGCCAGGAGGATGTGTTCGCGTGTCTGCGGCATCGGGCCGTCAGCGGCGGACACGACCAGGATGGCGCCATCCATTTGGGCCGCACCGGTAATCATGTTCTTGATGTAGTCAGCGTGGCCTGGACAATCGACGTGCGCGTAGTGGCGCTTGTCGGTCTCATATTCAACGTGAGCGGTGTTAATGGTGATACCGCGGGCCTTTTCTTCCGGCGCGTTGTCAATCTGGTCATAGGCCTTAGCTTTGGCCTTGCCGGACTTGGCAAGTACGGTAGTAATGGCGGCGGTCAGCGTGGTTTTGCCATGATCGACGTGACCAATAGTCCCGACGTTGACGTGCACTTTGCTGCGGTCAAACTTTCCTTCTGCCATTGTGCAGTTCCTTTCTTTGTTAGCATGTAGCATATAGCATTAAGCATTTAGGACCTAAATGCTATCTGCTTACTGCTAACTTGCTAAAATTGCCCGAGATTCCCTAAGCGCTAAAGCGTATCGATCCGCATCAGCGCCAAAGGGATCTCTTTTTTGCGCCGAGAAGGCGCGATCCAGGGCAATAAAATTAATAATAACTAAAACTTATTTTAAAGATATTTGCCGATTCTGTCAAACCTTCCCCGGGTTACCTAATCCCGGTGTCGCAAGAAACCGTCACATTCGTATACGAACCGCTTTTGACTATCACCGGGCCGCCGCTGGAACACCTCGGGTAAGCCGCAGCCAAATCCGTCGAAGCGATATAATATTGCCCAGCCGGGACATTGACCTTAAATTTTCCTTCGGCATCAGTCATAAAATTTTTTATGCCGTTACGGTCCAGATTCTGAACGACGAGCGAAACCCGATACGGCTTATCCGCGCACTGGGGATCTGGCGGATTTTTTACCACAGGACAAGTTGGACCGAGCATGGCTATCCCTATAATCCCGCCAGTCCCACTGTCCGATTCCGGCGGGTTGGCCGAAGCATTGCCGCCGGTAAATTCAAACGTTTCCGCCACACCCTGCAATTTTTGCCAGACCGCATTTTCGTCGAACTGCTTAACCGTGCCCGGCGGGTAATTGCCGATGCTGGACGAAACCACGGTCTGTGCAATCTCATAGCACATCCCGTTGTGGAAATTGCGGTAGATTTGGGTCTTATCGAAGTGCCCGGCCGCGCCCTGGCCGCCGATGGCGGATTTAAAATCTACGGCGTTAATTATTACATCGGTAATCTGATTTTGGGCTTCATTGGTCGGGACATCAAACTTGTAGCACTTAACCTCGGTGTTTAAAGCGGGGTCAAGGTTTACCGAAACGCCGGCCCCGTCAAAATTCGTGCCCGGGTATTTATCGTGCGTCAGAAAAATGCAGGCTTTAGTATTATCGCCGCAGACCGGAATGTACGTGAGGGAACGGACTTGGTTGATATCGGTATTAAATCCGAACTCCGGCGGGTACTTTATGGCAAACCCATACTCGGCCGGGCTGGCATAGCTGTTCCAGCCTGCGGTTTGGCCGGCCGGCGTAGACGACGCTTCATTTGAAATCGATGAAGTCGCTTGCTGGCTGGAATTCTGATTATTCGGCTGCTGCTGTTTGGAACAGCCGGCGGCAAGCAATAAAACCGCCGCCGCCAAGGCAAAGACTTTTTTCATAAAGCAACTGGGAAATGGCAGTCTCTGATATAAATTTATTTTAAATAAATCTTGGGCGCCGGAGTTGGAATCGACGCCAGGTGGAAATTGCCGCGAATAGCATCCAGCCGCTGCCACACGGCAGCCTGTTCAAATTCCGGCCGAGCCGGGCTGAATACTTGGGCATTGGCCCAGCGGAGCACTTCGTCAATCTGGAAGCAGGTACTGCCGTAATAAGTCCGGGCAAAATGGGTTTCGCTATACTGGCTCATTCCCGCGTCATTTGTTACAGCGGTAATAAATGGCGTACCGTTAATAGTGACGGTCTGGGTGCCATGGCCGTTACCGATCTCGTCCGGACTGAACTGCGCGCATTGGCCGATATCTTTATTTGGCAGTTCGTAGACAGAAACGGCGGCCGAAGAAAAATTCGTAGCTGACAACGACGGATCATTCAGCACAAAGCACGCTACCGGCACCCCTGTAGGGGTATTGCACGCGGCGGAGTTAATGCCTTTGGCGGTTTTATAACCGGCGCCGATAAATTCCTCAAAATCGCTCGTATAGTTAAGTTTAAACTTGCCGTCTGCGCTGGCGTAAACTTCTAGGGTTACCGGCTTGGGCGCGGACGCGGAAGGCAGGGTTGAGGTTGAGGCGGACACCGAAGATGGGGTAACTGTTGCCGATCGCTGACCTGCCGTGTTTTGATTACCCAAAGCAGGCGCCTGAACCGGCATCGGCTTTTTAGAACACGCCGCAGCCAATAATACTACGGAGGCGAGAACAAAAAAAATTTTTCCGCCGGAGGCGAACCCGCCTTTGGCGGGAATAACGTTGTTCATACTAAATATGGCATTGCTGGCGGATCCGTCCAGGCATCTGCATTATGGGCATCATCCGCATTGATCGATATGTCAGCGTCTTATAATTATAAATCGTCTATTTCCGTGTTGGAAGCCTCAAAGTCAAAACTAGGATCAATAACCTCCGCGCGAAGATCGGGAGGAAAAATACCCTTGCGGCTTTCAACAATACCCGGTCCGCGCGGCGGCCTGGGCGGCTCTGCGGCTGGCGAGGGGGCGGGACGGCCCTCCTGAAGCTGGGCATTCAATATTTCCCGATTAACCTTTTCCACGTCCTGAACCTGCTCTTTGAGCCTGCGCTGGAGTTTGCCGAGCATCAACAGCTCGTAATCCTCTACCGACATAATCACGAGCCTGGCCTCACCGCCCTCATCCATAACAAAAAACTTGCCCCCGTCGGCCTTTGCCAGGTTTATTAAATCTTGTAAATTGGCCATGTTTTTATTTATGTCATTCCGAACGTGTTTCGGAATTCATATTATTGATCCTAAAATGAATTCAGGACGACACCGCTAAGGTATAACTACTTGATTATACCCCGCTTTTCCGGCCTTTACAATCCCCTCTTTTTCAGCTGTTTGTTTTTCCAGCCGTTGCCGTCAAAATGAATACCCACCCAACCGCACAATCGATAAGTAAGGAGGAATAATGTCAGAAAAGCCGACTCCGCTTTGGTCGTTCCCCGAGCTTGCCAGAGCGGGAACCAAAATGACGGCCGGACAATGCAAGCGTTTTTCCGTCGCCGGAATTGTGCCGCCGGAAGCCGAAACCATACTCAAAACCAGCCTTAAAAAGGCACTGCCGGAAGCCAAGTTCGCCGTAAAACGGGAAGAGGGCGATATTTTTGAGCTAACGCGCCTGGAATAACCAAAAACAGGCATCCCAAGCGAAAGGCGGACGCCGAACGGCGTCCGCCTTGTTTGTTTCCGCGAGCGATCTGCGTTGCTATCCGCGACCCCTACATCCCTTTTCTAACGTTTATACCCTGGCGGGATTCTATTATCTTCTCAGCGACGTTGCGCGGCACTTCGGCGTAATGGTCAAATTCCATAGTGTAGGAAGCCTGGCCCTGGGTCATGCTGCGGAGGGCCGTTGCGTAGCCGAACATTTCGGAGAGCGGCACAAAGGCATCGATAATCTTAAGGTGCATGCGGTCAGTCATCTCGTTAATTTGAGCGCGCTTGGAGTTTAAGTCGCCGATAACATCGCCCATATTGGTTTCCGGCGTGGTCACTTCCACTTTCATGATCGGCTCCAAAATAATCGGGTCAGCCTTCTTAACCGCGTCCTGCAAGCCCTTGGAAGCGGCAATTTTGAACGCCATCTCGCTGGAATCGACTTCGTGGTAGCTGCCATCAAAAGCCGTGGCCTTAAAGTCTACCAAAGGATAACCGGCAATCACGCCGTTAGCGGCCGATTCCTGGATACCTTTGTCGATCGGCTTAATATATTCGCGCGGGATAACACCGCCGACAATCGCGTCTTCGAATTCGTAACCCTTGCCGCGCTCCAGCGGCTCGACGCGCAAGTAAACGTGGCCGTATTGGCCGCGGCCGCCGGTTTGGCGGATGTACTTGCTTTCGGCTTCGGCCATCTTTTTGATGGTTTCTTTATACGCGACTTCCGGCTTGCCGACATTGGCTTCCACCTTGAATTCGCGCTTCATGCGGTCAACAATAATTTCCAAGTGCAGTTCTCCCATACCGGAAATAATGGTCTGCTGGGTTTCTTCGTTGGTCGACAGGCGAAAAGTGGGATCTTCTTCGGCCAACTTGCCCAAGGCAATGCCCATCTTTTCCTGGTCGGCTTTGGTCCTGGGTTCAATGGACATGGAAATAACCGGTTCGGCAAACTTGATGGCTTCGAGCTGGATAGGTTTGTCGACATCGCACAAAGTATCTCCGGTAAAAGTATCCTTTGGGCCGACCAAAGCGCAAATATCGCCCGCAAAAACTTCTTTAACCTCTTCGCGCTCGTCCGCCTTCATCCGGACAATGCGCCCGACGCGTTCCTTATTTTCCGTGCGGGCATTAAGTACGTACGAACCGGCTTCCAGATGGCCGGCGTATACGCGGAAAAAGCACAGGCGGCCGACAAACGGGTCAGTGGCGATTTTAAAAGCCAGCGCGGTAAACGGTTCCTCGTCGCTCGGTTTGCGCTCGATAATATTTTCCGCATTCTTAAGATCGTGGCCTTTGACCCCGCCGCGATCCAGCGGAGACGGTAAAAAGTTGGTCACGGCATCCAAAATCGTCTGCACAATAATCCCGCGTCCGTCGCCGCCCAAAACCGGGAAAAACTTGCCGCCCTGCACGGCTTTGCGGATGGCGGTCAAAAATTCCTGCTCGGTCAATTCTCCGCCGTTCAAATATTTCTCCATCAAGGCATCGTCTGATTCGACAACTTTTTCCAAAAGCTTGGAGCGGTATTCTTTGGCCTTTTCCACCATGCCGGCCGGCACCTCGCCGACGGTAAATTCCTTGTCGGTAAAATCCTTATATGTGTAGGACTTCATATTAATCAGATCCACCACGCCATTGATTTCTTTTTCAAAGCCGATCGGAAGCTGGATGGGAAAAGCGTTCGGCGACAAGCGCTTGTGGATACTGTCGAGCGATTTGTAAAAATCGCCGCCGGTCTGGTTGATCTTATTAATAAAACACATGCGCGGCACGTGGTACTTGTCGGCCTGGCGCCAGACGGTCTCGGACTGCGGCTCCACGCCCATTTTGCCGTCGAATACAACCACCGCGCCGTCGAGCACGCGCAAAGAGCGTTCGACTTCCACGGTAAAATCGACGTGGCCCGGGGTGTCGATAATGTTGATCTTGTGCTTCTTGTCGCCGGCCAGCTTAATAAAGCGGGGCGTCCAGTAGCAGGTTACGGCGGCGGCGGTAATGGTAATACCGCGCTCGCGTTCCTGTTCCATCCAGTCGGTGACGGTCTCGCCTTCGTGCACGGCGCCGATGTTGTGCGTGACGCCGGTGTTGTACAAGATGCCTTCGGTGACGGTCGTCTTGCCCGCGTCAATGTGGGCAATGATGCCGATGTTTCTTGTTACGTCGATTGGGTACTCTCTGGGCATAATAAATTAGTTGATAGTTATTAGTGATTAGTTTTTAGTTTGTAGTGCAGGCCCATGGCCTGCTTTATTGATGATGTAGCGTGCCGATTTATCGGCGATAACCGTCTTTATAATATACCTTTACTCTGTTTTCCTTGAATGTCCCTACTAGGACGGAAGATACAAATGCAAATGCCTTGTTGTGGAAAGAAAATCTGCTTTTACGGCAGAATCGGTCGCAACGTTTATCTGATGACGTTCATCGAACTCTAAAGCCGCAGAAACGGATCACCTAGTATTCTATGACCCTCCGCTGGGCGACTATCCCGGGATTAAATTTCGGGTTCCAGCGACTTTCTGTCCAAACTACAAAGCTTCTCTAGCCGAGCTTGCCACTCGAGCACCAACTCCTGCTTAGGCAGGGCGCGGTGCTTTTCTTTTTGTAAAGGTCATTTTGCATCAGGGTCCCTTTATGCGAGTTGCGGATTTATTCCGCTACGAGCATAGTTTTTGGGAAAAGATGCGTTGAAGGAAAACACTTTTTACAAAGTAAAAAGGGTGTTCCTTCAAAATTATCTCCTGCCGAACCTGGCAAAATGGGCGAACGCCTTGTTGGCCTCGGCCATCCGGTGGGTGTCTTCACGCTTCTTCATGGCAGAGCCCTGGCGGTTGTAGGCATCCACGATTTCCGCAGCCAGCTTCTCTTTCATCGGCGCGCCCTTGCGCGAGCGGGCGGCAATCAGCAGCCAGCGCATGGCCAGGGTGGTCTTGCGCGGCTCCATGACTTCCATCGGCACCTGGTAGTTGGCGCCGCCGATGCGGCGGCTTTTTAATTCCATCATCGGCGCCACGTTTTTCAGGGCCTGGTCAAAGGCCTGGCGGCCGTCAATCTTTTGCTTTGGCGCGGCTTTGTCTTCTGGTGACTTTGGAGCGGCGGGTGTCGCAGCGGGCTGCTGGTTGACTTTCTCAGACACAATTTCCAAGGCATCGTAAAAAATCTTGCGCGCCACGTTCTTCTTGCCGCGTTCCATCAAATAATTTATAAATTTGGCGTACTTCACGCTGCCGTATTTGGGGTCCGGCGCCGGCGTGTGTTTGTCGTAACTCCGTGATTTTCTGGGCATGGTTGTAAATTTACAATTTTCACTTTTTAATTTTCAGTGAATTTTCAATTTGAAAATTTCAAATTGAATCATTAAAAATTAATTGAAAATTGATAATTGTAAATTGAAAATTATTTTTTCTTGGCTCCGTATTTCGAGCGCCCCCGCTTCCTCCCGTCGACTCCGAGAGTATCCAATTTTCCGCGAACGATATGGTAGCGCACGCCGGGAAGGTCTTTTACGCGGCCGCCGCGGATAAGCACCACGCTGTGTTCCTGGAGGTTGTGGCCAATGCCGGGAATATAGGCAATGACTTCCATGCCGTTGGTCAATTTGACCTTGGCGACTTTGCGCAACGCCGAGTTCGGCTTTTTC
>JAJYJE010000039.1:0-1868 GCA_021789715.1 bacterium
GGATGTGGCTAATGCCCCCACCGATGCCGACGCGGTCAGAGCGGCGCGCCAATCCATGGTTGGCCTGACTGTCGTCGGCCTGCTTGTGAGTTTGGGTGTTTTCTATATCCCCCATTTCGGCTTGGAACAATTGTGGTGGATCTTTAATACCATAGCCGCCTGCGTGATGGTTCCCACTATCTTAAGTATGTATTATCCCAAACTTAGTGAGCGGGGAGTGTTTTGGGGTGTGCTGGCTTCCTTTATCATCGGCGTGCCCATGTTTATATATGCCAACATCATCAACCATCCGGCTTGGATTGTCGGCTCATCACTCTCTGTTGTGGGGCTGAGTACGGTTATAAGTTTGTGGGCGTAATAGCCCTTTTCTTTTTGCCCCGCTTTTGCTAGACTTGCGGTTATGGAGGTTCAATACTGAGTAAATGGGAACGGGCGAGTATTTGCTGATCGCGCTGGCCGGATTTTGCGGCGCGTTGACGCAGAGCCAGATCAAAAGTTGGTCGCGGCTCAACGGTCACCGGAGTTTGCCGGGAAAGCTGCTTAACTGGACATCTCTCAGCATTGTCGTTGCTGCCTTAGCCGAGCTGCTTATTGTGCGCTACCTCTTCCGGCACGGACTTGAGCTGATCCAGCTTGCGGTTTTGCAGGAGATGTCTTATTTCCTGTGGATCGTTATCCTGGCAGTGTTTGTTCACGGTGAGCGGCTGAATTTGGCGTTGTGCGCTGGAATAGGCGCGGCGCTAGTCAGCGTTATCCTTATAAGCACAGCGGGCATTGTCCATTAATGCTTCGCGTAAAAAACAACTCACTCCAGGGCGTTTGTACAGCCCTTTCGCCATCATTAGCCGGAGAGCGCGTGTGTCAGCGGCGCCTGCTGACAACGGACTCTACCGGCTTTTCCTTTGATCGGATACCGTATAAAGCGGCGTTACCTAAACGTCAAAATGAGATTGCCATAACAAAGTTCGCCTAACTGGCATTATCCTTAGTTCAATCTAAACGGATTAAAGTTCGTGTGGTAATCGTAGGTGTCCCGGCCTTCAGCCTTTTTAAGATAATTAACTACCAAGTAAGTCAGGGGAGTGGCGATTGTCTCGTACGCGACCTTAAAAAGGTAGAGACTGGCAATTATGCTTAGCAGTACCGGGTTGGGGATGGTGCCGTAGTAAGCGGCGCTTAAAAATATGACAGTGTCCACGGCTTGTCCGACTACGGTGGAGCCGATGGTCCGGGTCCAGAGGAGCCTGCCTTTGGTTGCCAGCTTGAGTTTGGCTAAAATATAGGAGTTGGCAAATTCACCGGCCCAGTAGCCGATAATACTGGCCCCGGTAATTCGCGGTACAATGCCTAAAATAACATCATATGCTTGCTGGTTGGGCCAGGACGCGGCCGGCGGCAACAGTTGCACGATCCAGAGGATAATGGAGAGCAGCAGCAGGGAAGCAAATCCGGTCCAAATGACGCGGCGTGATTTTTGGTAGCCGTATACTTCGGTTAAGACATCTCCAAAAATATAAGAGATGGGGAAAATTATAAACGCGCCCGGCAGGGTAAGGCTGCCCAGGCGGAATAATTTGGCTGCTGTGATTTCCGAGATTATCAGAATGGCCACAAACAGGCCGGTGATGATGTCAAAGTACTTAAAGTTGGCAGAATTTATGTTATCCATTTTGGGAGGATTAATGCGCCAATGGAGGCTTGCTCCGGTCCCAGCTGCCGAGCATTTCTAAGAGTTCTTGGTGTGTGGCTTTACTTATGCCGGATCCGAATTTTTGCACGATTGGTTTTATGGCTATGCCGCCGCGTACGGAGAAGTTTCCGGTGACACGCAGGAATTTGGGGTTGAGCCTGTTCCAGAGGTCTTTGAA
>JAJYJE010000039.1:1878-8405 GCA_021789715.1 bacterium
TGCGGTTGGTCACGTCTTCGTGGAAGACGCCCTCGTTACGGAACGAGAACAAGTAAAGTTTAAGGGATTTTGATTCTACCATGTTAACGCGCGGCGCGTAGACAATCTCGAACTGGGCGAAATCCGGCTGGCCGGTAATTGGGCATAAAGACGTGAATTCGTGGCAAACCAGCGGCACCAAATAGTCTTGGTCTGGGTTTTGGTTAACGAAAGTTTCTAAAATGTCCCTGTCCGGTTTGGTCGGGTAAGAGTTTTTTTTAGCTCCCAGGGACTTGAATTTATTGGTTGCGGGCATTGTAAATTGGGAAGTTAATTAGAGATATTATAATAGATGGGGAAATTGGGTCAACTTTGGATTTTTTAGGCGTTACAAAATTCCTTACGTTGGTTATGCCGGATTTGTAACACTAAAGCCGGGTATGTTGATGCGGTGTAGGCCGGGGATAATATTGGTGTGGTAGGCTCAAATAGAAAGGACTCCCCAGATGACCAATTAAAGTTTGTTGCAGTTATTGGTTGAGAGGCCTGGTAAGTAGTGTTTCCATATGCATCTGTAGCATCTGTGGTCCAGTAATACCATAAGCCAGATTGAAGTCCGTTATTTTGTAGCGTTTGTGCATCAAAAATATGGAATGTCGTAGTTGTATTATCAGTTACAGTAGTATAGTTTATGGCTTTTTGACCTCCCGTTGTAGGTACTATTTGAGCTGCATCCAGCAGCAACTAAAAAAATTACAGGTAACGAAAATATTAGTTTTTTCATAAATGTAAAAGTTTGATTGCCTAAAGTGTATGCTTATTTTCCTTATAAGGAAAGCAAAAATATTTACCACCTGTCACAATGGAAAACTTCATACTATCAATACTGGCAACAAAAAACACCTCTTTTCGAAGTGTTTTTTGATATGGCAGCGGACCTAGTTATAGGTGTAAAACTTTTCAGGCTTTAGTGAGCGAAATTTACTACCGATTGACAGATGCTAGAGCTTATCCGGAATTAGCGCAAGGTTCCGAAAAGAGTATGATAAACCCATGCACCAAAACCTATAAGGATTGCCAGGCCTATGATCGCAATCATTGTATACATAATCCCGTATAAAAAATAGCCTAGCCCCTTACCAATTTTATCCGTTGTTGTTAATTGTAGCCCGGCTCGATCTCTTGCTTCTTTAGATAGCATATCAGCAAAATAAGGGTCAACCGCGATTGTTGGCTTAAGCAAAATCAAAGTATCTAAAAATTTTTCTGAGACATAGATAAAAGGAAACCTTTTTTGAAATTTAAAGTTGCCTTCTAATGCAAAATTGTAGCTTGTCCAAAAATTCATCTGAGTCCAACTTAACCAAGGCAAAATCTTTTTAATGCTAGTTATATCGTGTACATTTACCGTTCTTTGCTTTATCCAAAAGTAAGATTCCTGTATTTGCCCATAACTTAGAACAAGTTTATAAGTTAAACAAAATAAGACGCTAATGATTGATAGTAAAGCTACTAAGAGCAATAAAATTTTAACAAATAAGTTTGAAACACTTAGGGAAATAACATAGTAAAGATAAGCTACAAACATTCCACTAACTAAAGCCAGTAAACGATATTTTGCGTGAAAGGCTTGTTTTGTCGGCATACATTTTTTTAATTTCTTTTTGGTCGCCCTAAAGGATTGGAAAACTTTATCTTTAGTATATACTAAGCGGAATAATTTAAAAAGGCTTTCCTAAACCGTAACTCATCCGGTTTTGGAAAAGGGGGACCCTCGGTTTTGCTTTTTGGGTCCCATATTATATGGTACCGTAACGCGACAGTCAAGAATTTCGAACACCACGATTGTCCTTTATCTACAACGCAAAAGCCGCCTCTGCGGCGGCTGATTCCGATTTGGTAGCGCTACCGGGAATCGAACCCGGATTCCCACATTGAAAGCGTGGTGTCCTAACCATTAGACGATAGCGCCATGTTCTATTTGCTCATTCAAAAATTTTTTGAGAGCGTGATTCTTCTTAATACCAATTTCCCGTTTTCTGCATTCAGTCTTATTGTCAAAAGATTCAGTATAAGCGAGATCAAATGGCTTATAAGGTTTGGTAGATTTAGTTAGCCCGTCATTATGTTCTTTAAGCCTCTTTATCGTATTTTCGGTTATGCCTACGTAATACCACCGTCGCGACCTGCTTCGTAAGACATACAAGTAATATGCCATAAAGCGTAGTGTCCTAACTCCGGCGGAGCCGGATCCCGCTCCGCGGGACACTTAGACGATAGCGCCGCGTCACCCTTTATTCCAGCCTCCCAGTTCGAACCTAAGGTTCGTCCTCTGCGGCCTCCATAAAGCGTTTCTTTTCCCAAATTCTTTTTCTTCGGGGTTTTGATTTTTTCCTCATCAGTCGAAAATCAAAAATTCAAATGTGAAAAGAAGTTTGGGGCCCCGTTATAAATGAAAGGGCAGGCTCTTGCCATTTTATCAGAATTCGTCTTTTTTTTCAAGGTTTGCCGTTTCACTGGTTGCCTAGACAAGAAGGGGGCGTTAAGGTACAATCATTGGTTAGTTGGGTCAATAGGAGGATTAGGATGACACAGCCCATGTTGGTTACGGTAGTGGCGGCGATATTCGGAGCGCTGGCGGCTGCTACCATAATTGTCGGCTTCGTGGCCGCTAAGCGGCTGAGTGGCGCGCGGCGTGAGAATCCGGCGGGAAGATTGGCGGCCATTAGGGAGGCGTTTTCCGGTTATGGTTTCCATGTTAGCATTGCCGCCGCCGGCGACGGTTGGGAAGCCCTAGAGTTTGAGAGCCACCTTGCTGCCGCTATGGAAAAATGCGGTCTTAAAGTCGTAAGCCGCGGAGAGGAAACAGAACCGTTCTCGACCGTAGCGGATGCCAGCATTGAAGTCCGTGGCGTATTTTGGAAAGAGCGTGAGGGTCAGGGTAGGAGTATTATAGTTTTGAACGCCATGAGCCGCAAAGGCGGCATTGTAGCCGAGGGCTTTTTGTCCGGCACAAATTTGGACGACTTGGTATTTCGGACCATCTTGTGCCTGGGGCGGTCCGTGAGCAAGTAGCGTTAAGGTGTCCCGTACCGCCGCAGCGCGATCGAATCATGGAGTAGGAATTCGGTCGCGTTTTTTATAGCGGCAAAAATTTTTTTTTGCTATTATATAAGTAGACAACGCGACAGTTGTTTTTATATTAGGATTACTGAAACGTCAGGACAGTTTACCAATAAAATCGCAATCGCGCTACATATGGCTCTATCTCTCCAACAAATCAAAGCGGCGCCGGAAAAGGATTCTTACAAATGGACGGCGCTGTCTAATACCACCCTCGGCGTGTTTATGGCGTCTCTCGACGCTTCCATTGTCATTATTAGCCTGCCGGCAATATTCCGCGGTATTCAGCTCAACCCGCTGGAGCCGGCAAACATCAGCTACTTGCTTTGGATGCTGATGGGTTATATGGTCTGCACGGCCGTACTGGTAGTGGCGTTCGGCAGGATGGGGGACATGTTCGGCCGCGTGCGCATGTACAACGCCGGTTTTTTGGTGTTTACTTTGGCTTCCATAGCGCTAAGCCTGACGCCGGGCCACGGCGGCGCGGCCGCTTTGTATATGATTATTATGCGTATTGTCCAGGGCATTGGCGGCGCGTTTTTGATGGCCAATTCGACAGCTATACTAACCGACGCGTTCCCGCCGGAGCAGCGCGGTTTGGCCATGGGCATTAATATGATTGCGGTAATTGCCGGACAGTTTATCGGCCTGTTGGCCGGCGGCCTGTTGGCCGACGTGCACTGGCGCCTGGTGTTTTGGATCAGCGTGCCGTTCGGACTGTTCGGCACGGTTTGGGCGTATATGAAGCTGCGCGAGATTGGCGCGAAAGACGAAATCGAGCATGACTGGTGGGGCAACATTACGTTCGCGGCAGGTTTGATTTTAATTCTAGTCGCAATTACTTACGGCATCCAGCCCTACGGCAACCATTTGATGGGGTGGACCAGTCCGGCGGTTTTGGCCGAGCTGGTTGTTGGCGTGCTGCTGCTGATTCTGTTCGTGGTTATCGAGCGGCGCCTGAAAGCGCCCATGTTTAATTTGCGGTTGTTTAATATCCGCGCCTTTACCGCCGGCAATGTGGCCGGGCTGCTGTCGGCTATCGGCCGCGGCGGCTTGCAGTTTATGCTGATTATTTGGCTGCAAGGCATTTGGCTGCCTCTGCACGGCTATTCTTTTGAAAGCACGCCGCTTTGGGCCGGGATTTACATGCTGCCGCTTACCGTGGGTTTTCTGCTGGCCGGTCCGGCATCGGGCTATCTTTCCGACCGCTACGGCGCCCGCTATTTTGCCACCGGGGGCATGGCGCTTGGCGCCCTGTGTTTTGCCTTACTGATGCTGCTGCCGGCCAATTTTAATTTTTGGCTGTTCGCGCTGATTTTGCTGTTTATGGGTATCGGTTCGGGACTGTTTGCCGCGCCAAACACCACAGCCATTATGAATGCGGTGCCAGCCCGCGAGCGAGGCCAGGCTTCCGGCATGCGCGCCACTTTTATGAATTCCGGGCAAGTTTTGTCCATTGGCTTGTTTTTTAGTTTAATGATTTTAGGCCTGGCCGCCACTTTGCCGCATAGCATGTCTGCCGGGTTAATCCAGCAGGGTGTGCCGCCGGCCGTGGCGCGCCAAGTGGCCTCTCTGCCACCGGTTTCAAGTTTGTTTGCGGCATTTTTGGGCTATAACCCAATGCAACAGCTCCTCCCTAAACCCGTGCTAGCGGCATTGCCGCAGCGGAATGCGGCCCAAATTACCGGCCAGGAATTTTTTCCTAAGCTTATTTCCATGCCGTTTATGCGCGGCTTGCGCATAGCGTTTACCTTGTCGCTGCTCGCTTACGCCGTGGCCGCCGGCGCTTCCTGGATGCGCGGCGGCAAATACGTGCACAAGGATCAATAAAACCAAACTGTAAACTTTGGCTTGTTTCTGCGTCATCCAGGATAGGTAACCTTAGTTTTCAAAAAACAACCTATGCCCGAACAGAATGATGCCCGATCTACCGCTCCTTCTGACGAGGAGGACTACCAGCAGCCATGGTGGGACCGGTAGAATGAGCCGTTCCGATATTCTCGGAGCGGCTTTTATTTTTTGCTATAATTCCTAACAGGAGATTTAAATATTTAAAAATAAAAAGATTATCCGCAGTGTGAAGGCGATCTCCTGGGACGAAAGCTGCGCGCACTCCTTAACTGGCAATTCGCATCCAGCGGCATAAAAACACACGTAATAGTTGTGTCCAGAAGGCTGCTCTCGGACAATAGAAATACGATGTTTGCTAGAACTAGAAATTTAATCCACCGCGCGTTTGATATAGGAATACTGCTTAAAGCCCTTAACGCTGTCCTCGAAATTATGGGCGGGGTATTGCTGCTGGTTGTTTCGCCGGCAACCGTCAATAATCTCGCGAGAGTGTTAACGCAGGGCGAGTTGAGTGAGGATCCGAAGGATCTGGTAGCCAATTTTTTGCTGCGTACGGCCGGACAACTGTCGGTGAACGGACACTTATTCGGCGCGCTGTTTTTGTTAAGCCACGGCATTATCAAACTTGCCCTGATTGCCGCATTGTTTAAGCGCAAACTGTGGGCATATCCGGCGGCGATGGCCATATTTGGTTTGTTCATTGTATATCAGCTGTACCGCTACAGCCTGTCGCATTCCGCCTGGATGTTAATTTTAAGCGCTTTGGATGCGGCGGTAATTATTTTGACCTGGCTGGAATATCAAAATTTAAAAAGTGATGACTGAGCCCTTGAAAATATTTGGAACTTTTGCTACAATAGCGGGTTCGCTAAAAGAACAGAAGGAGGGCATGTGACCAACGCATTGCCGATTTTAGCCTGGATTGCTATTGTCCTCAACGCAGGACAGTTTGCCTGGCAAACGGAGACAATCCGCAAAAAACACTCGGGCAACGCAGTGTCCGTGGCGTGGTTTGCGTCTTCGATCGGGCTGGAAGTGGTTAACACCGTCTTTGGATGGGCGCACAGCGACCTGCTGTTCATCTATAACGCAATTGTTTGCGCCGCCGGCCAGTTGGCGGTGCTGATTGCGCTTGGCGCCTATAAGCCGTTTGGCCGCCACGAATGGACGGTTATTTCCGCCGTTAGCGCGGAAATTGTTGCGGCTGCCGTCTTGCCGTTTAAGGCCATAATCCAAATGGCGGCGCAAGCTGTTAATCTCTACGGCGGAATTGACCAGCCGCGCCGGCTTAAAGAGGCCCACGGGACCGGCGCGCTCGCGCTGTTGGCTTTGGTAATGTCGGGATTGAGCGCCGTTATTTGGGTCGTTTATTGCCTTGTCCGTTTCGGCTGGCTCGGCCCGACTGTCGGCTACATAGCGTATAGCGGCTACATTATCTTTATGATCACAAAATGGCTGGCGAAAGCCAGCTCGGCCCGTTCTCGGTGAGGACGGGCTGCTATTTTTATTGCCACCTACGCTATATAAACACCCCGGCATGGTAGCCGGGGTGTTTTAGGGGACAAACGTGTTGA
>JAJYJE010000040.1 GCA_021789715.1 bacterium
TCGCGATACCGATAACAATACCCAAAGTCGTCAACCCCGTACGGGCGGGATTGGCGAATAAAGCTTTCATGGATTGGCGGAAAGCGGTGAGCATAAAAAACAAAAACCAAAATGGAAAATTACAATTTTAAATTTAAAATAACACTGCGGTTTATATTTTACATACTACACTGTCATTTTGATTTTTGATTTTTACACTATTCGTATCTCAGCGCCTCGATGGGATTCAACTTGCTCGCTTTAAACGCCGGATACAGGCCAAATACCACGCCGGTCAAGACGGAAACGCCGACCGCGAGCAGCACCGAAGCCAGGGAGATTACAAACGCCCAGTCATAGCCCAGCGCGTTCATCAGCAAAGATACCAAATACGCCACCACTACGCCGACAATTATGCCGATAATGCCACCTAAGGAAGTAAGAGTCCCCGCTTCCAGCAGAAACTGGCGCATAACCGCGCCGTTGGTGGCGCCCACAGCCTTGCGCAAACCGACCTCACGCGTGCGCTCAGCAACGGTTACCATCATTATATTTAAGATGCCTATGCCCCCCACCAGCAAGGCAATGGCGGCCATAGCGGTCAAAAATAGCGTAAGCGCATTAGTGATGGTGGTAAGAATACTTATGGCGTCGGCGATATTGCGGATAGTGTAATCCAAATCCGAATCCTGGCGGATATGGTGCTGCTGGCGCATAACAGCGTCTACGTCCTGGAGCGTCCGCTGCACGTTTTCTGAAGAATCAACTTTAATATTAATCGCCTGCAGGTAATGGATGCCGAGCAGTTGCTCCTGACCAATCGCCAGCGGTACGAAAATTTCGTCATCCTGATCCTGGAAAAATGACGCGCCCCGGGGCTGAATTACGCCAATAACGCGCAACGGAATGCCGCCGGGCTGATTTTCGGAACTTTGCGACGCGTCGCGGACCTTAATAACCTGGCCTAAAGGGTCCGTGCCTGTGCCGCCAAACAGCTCATCGGCAACAGTCGACCCGAGCACCACCACATTAGCGTCACCCTGATCCTGCTGCTGGTCAAAAAACTGGCCTTCTTGCATATCAAAAGAAATTACGCTGGGATAATTGTAATCCGTCCCGGTGAAATTCGTATCCACGCTTTGGCTGCCCCAAGTCACCGTGGCGCTACCGTGCACGATGGCGTTAATCGCCGCCGCGTGCGGCACGCGGCTGGTATCGCGCAGGGCATTGGCGTCATTTACCGTCAAAGTCGTTACCACGACGCCAAAGGCCTGGACCGGCGGGCCTTTTTCGTTAGATTTGCCAGGTTGCACGGACAACAAATTCGAACCCAATTTCGTCACCTGCCCCAAAACCAGCGATTGCGCGCCGGCGCCGAGCGCGATAATAATAATCACGCCAGCCACGCCAATTACAATCCCCAGAATCGTCAAAAATGACCGGCCCTTGCGGGCCAGCAGCGTGCGGATAACGAGCGTTATGGTACTGAAGAAGTTCATAAATAACGATCAAAAATATACAAATACTGCGGCCCAAAATTTGTAAGTAGTGCCCTTGTTAAAATTTGTATATTTAGGAACACTACTTCACCAATTCTTTCCCGTCGCTCGCAATAGTTCGATTCTTGACCTGTTCGTCGCTGACAATGCTGCCGTCCTTAATGCGCAAAATGCGCTTAGCGTGGTTAGCTGTATCCTGCTCATGGGTAACAAGGATGATGGTACGGCCCTTATCGTTAAGCGATTGGAGAATTTCCATTACGGTGTTGCCGCTTTTGCTGTCCAGATTGCCGGTCGGCTCATCGGCAAAAATCACCAGCGGATCGCAAACTAAAGCGCGGGCAATGGCCACGCGCTGCTTTTCCCCTCCCGAGATCTGGTTGGTATAAAAACCCAAACGGTGTGACAAGCCCACCGCTTCCAACGCCTGCTTAGCTAACTGGTCGTGATTTTTCTTCTTGCTGTACAGCAAAGGTAATTTGACATTGTCGAGCACGGTAGTACGAGCCAACAAATTGAACGACTGAAAGACAAAACCAATATGCTCGTTGCGCAGCTCGGCCAGGTAGTTATCGTCAAAATACCTGGTGTCCTTATTTTCAAATTCGTACCTGCCGCTAGTCGGCCGATCCAGAAAACTCAAAATGTGCATTAACGTGGACTTTCCGCTGCCAGACGGCCCCATAATTGCCACAAATTCCCCCGATTCCACGGTAAACGTCAAACCGTGAAGGACAGAGGTGACCACGTCTTCGTTTATATAATCTTTTTTCAGGTTTTCGACTTTGATCAAAGGCATGTAAATTATTCTAATTGCTCTAATTTTTCTAAATACTATAAACAATTCCCAAAGGCAAACATCAGTACTTAGAAATTAGACATTAGATGTTATTTGGAGTAATTAGGTTAATTCAAATAATTTTATTGTTTGATATAAGTAACTATCTCCTGCCCTTCGCTCAAGCCGCCGGTAATTTCCACCAATCCTCCGTCGGCCTGCAGGCCCGTGGTTACCGGCACTGCCTTGTAAGTTTTGGTCTTATCATCGGTAATCACGCGCACCGACTGTTTACCATCCGCGCCGCTCAGCACGGCACGCTGCGGCACCGCCAAGACGCCGCTCTTTTTGGCGACCAAAATTGTCATATTGGCGGTCATCCCCGGTTTAATTTCACTCACCTTAGGCAGACTGGCCTTAACCAGATAATCCACCACGCCTGAAATTACGGTTGAAGCAGGGTTAATAGTGGTGACGGTTGCGTTAAAATGCCGGTCTGGGCCGAGCGCGTCAAAAGTTACGTCCACGCTCTGGCCCGTCTGAATGGAGGCAATGTTAGCTTCGCTGACGTCAGCTTCTATATGAAGGTCGTTTACATCCTGCAGCACAACCATCTGAGTCGAAGGCGAGGCCTGCTGCCCGACCTTAGCATCAACTTCCGTAACCGTACCGTCTACCGGCGCGCGGATAACCGTATCCTCCAGCGCGGCTTGGGCGGCCTGAACTTGCCCTTGGGCGGTTAAAATCTGGGCCTGAGCCGCGGCAATATCCGCCGGACGGGCTTGGGCCTGTTTTAAACCCAGCGCGGCTTGGGCCTGAGTCAGCGCTACTTGGGCGGAACCTACCGCGGCCTGGGCTGTGGCTACGGTGGTGGTCTGCGTCTGAAGCGCGGCCTGGTAAGAATTGTAGTTGGTTATATAGTTGCTGGCCTGAGTGTTTGGAATAGCAACGGTCCATTGGTCATTACCCCCAACGGTAGTGCTTGGCCACTGAACATACAGCCCTCTGGTGCCCAGCGGCACCGGCGAGGTTTTTACGTCGCCGCTGCCCTGCTCTAATCCGCTCACAGAAAACTTATAGCCAGAACCGGTGGCATAAATGGAGATTGTGTACACGCCCTGGTCTGTGCCGGTATAAGTGCCGGTAATGGTCGGATTCGCGCTGCTGATATTACCAGCCCCGGGGACCGCGGCCAGAGTGGAATTAAGCAGCGCGCCATACGCATTGCTGACCAAAACCGCCTGTTGCTGTTTAGTATTGGCCAAAGTCTGCTGGGCATTGCTGAGCGCCACTTGAGCGGCATCTACCGCGGCCTGGGCCACGGCAATATCCTGGCTGGACGACCCCGCCAAAACTTTGTCGTAATTAGCTTTAGCCTGGGCCAGGGCGCCTTCGGCCTGGGTCAGGCTGGCCGCTTGACTGCCCTGGTCCAAAGCTGCCAGTACATCTCCGGCTTTAACCTGGCCGCCCGCCTGAACATTAACTTTGCGTATAATACCGCCCGACTTAAATCCTAATTCCAAATCAGTACCGGAAACGACTTGCCCGGTCGCCAAAACGGTCTCAGTCAGATCCTGGCGTTTTACGGTGTCGGTCTGGATACCCGCGGCCGAATTGCGGCCGGCGCGGGCGCGCCAGATAATAAAACCGGCAATAGCAAGAATAATTACAGTCCAGATAATTTTTTTCTTAGTCAAAAATTTTCGCATAAAATTTAGGCTGATTGTTACGATTTAAATAGCTTGCCGAATATTTTACCAACGTGAGATTTGATTTCCGCCTCCGCGTCACCGCCGGCAAAATTAGCCATAATAACTTTAATAAGTTCTTGAAGTTCCTCCACTTTTATTAAACCCAATGCCTTGCCGAATTTGCCTATAGCCACTAGCTGGTCGCCCGGCCGCAAATGCAAATCCCTGCGAGCTTCGGCTGGGATGACTACCTGGCCGCGCTCACCCAAGGTCACGATGCCATAGAGCTTATCGTGTTTGCTCATTTTCTTATGAATTCTGGCATGAATGCTCGGCTTCATAAATATGGCCAAAAACCGCTTAGAGGATTAGCAAACTAAACAATTGAAAAAATTTAAAATTGGAAAAATGTACTGAATCGTTCAATTATTTGAACTACCAATATCAATAACGTGTATGCAATATCATACTTATCATACCATGCGCGCGTGCCCTTGTCCATTCTTCATATTGAGGGCCGGAACGGACTGAACCGCCGCGCCAAGCCCGATGTAATTGTCAATCTCCTCCTGGCTAATAGCCGTCAGTTTAGGATTACGCTCCTCTGCCGGAGTAATTATTTTATATATTTCCGGCAGCTCGCTCAAAATGCTCTGCTTAACCGTAATTATTTCCGCTAATTTCCCAAAATTGTTATAGGCGCCGCTGCCGCCGTCCAGCCATATATCCCAGGCGGTTGGTTTATATAGCCTGCCGCGGCCGTCTGAAACAAAAGCTACCGAGCTTTCCGCAAAATTATTGGTAGGAATATTCCGGACTCGATCCGCCAGTGCCGACCCGCCCTGCTCGCGCAGCAAAGCGATAAACTTGCCTTTAAAATCCGATAGCCAATTGACCTGATTAAAACCGCCCAGACTCGTTAACCCGTAATACATCAGCACTATAAAACTGACCAGGCTCGTGGGATACAGCCAGCCTCCGGCCAAACCGCGGCTTACGGCTTCGGGAGTAAGCGGGACTGAAAAACCCTGGTCTGTTAGCGTATTACCCTGTCTTGCCAAATGGGCGCGGCGCCCGTTTTCCCTCATGCCCCAAAACAGAAAGCTGCCCTTATGGACGCTTGAAAACGCGCCCATACTGCCGCGGAAATGCCGCTCAACGGCCTGCCACCCCCCCTCGGTAAACAACAACCGGTACAAATCATGATTCGGTCGAATTGCTATTTCCTCCGCGATTAAACGGCTCACCAATTCTTCCAACGGCAAATACAGCAGGCGCGGGGCGTTTGGAAACAGTTCGGCCCACAGGCGGGCGCTTATTTTACAAGCCTGATTTTGAAAACGGGCTTCCGCCAATATGTCCTCTGCGAGCAACAGCCGCTCCAAGAGAGCGGCTAACCGCTCCTGCCGGCTGCCGTCCAAAAAGGACAGCTGGCGGGCTTTAGCTATTACTCTCTCGGCGTCGGCACGAACAAAACCGGCGGCCGATAATACCGCTCGAGTCTTTTGAGCGTCAGGAAACAATGATAAGCGCGCTAAATTGTGACTGCCCGGTTCGCGCAGCAGCACACAGGCCGGCCAGGAAGAATTATTTAACGATACTCCGGCCGTGGCAAAACCGGTTAAAAAGCGGCGGCCCGGACGCAAACTGAAAACCAGGTTGGAGTTTAAAAAAAAGGGATGGCCAAAGATGCCCAAATGGTCGATTGTGGACACCAACGGCTTTTGGGCCAGTTCGGACACCGCCTCCCGAGCAAGTCCGGTTCCATAAAGCTCGGCGTACATCCGTTCAATATGGCGCAGCAGCGCCGCGGCGTCACGCGAAGGCGGCAAGGCCGCAACCGTCCATTGCCCAGCGTACGCCGCGACGCTAAGCTCTCCTTTTGTCCGAAATATTTCACCCAAAATTTTTTGCCGCTGCAAAACGACATTTTGTAATTCTTCAATACCCATAAGGAAATATTTTCCTGCTTTTTACATTATACCTGTAATTTGCCAACAAAAAAACCCGCGGGTGTTCCGCAGGCAACTACCACGAAGGACTATCTTATGCCGACCGCAGTTAAAGAATGTTCACCGGCGGAAAAACCTCCGGTAACATCTCCCAAACAAAAATAGTAAGTATAACTGGGGTAAACTGTTACGCCATAAGCGCCCGTATAACCGGCACCTTCGGCTATGTAATAATAGGTATTGGCGTCTACCGGAATACTGCTATTGTTAACGGTAACATCGCTGCTGTGCACCATTCCGTCGCAGACGCCGTCGGCCGGAGTCGGCGCGTGCGGAATGGTTATGGCAAAATCCTTAGTCAGGGGTAAAGGCTGGCCGTTCGTGCTGGAAGGGTAACCCTTATAAGTGTTAAAGTACAGCTCCAATGCCGTATCCATTTGGGTCATATCGCCCAAACGCCGCACATTGCGCGCCTTAGCCTGGGCGGATTGAAAAGCTATAAGCGCGATTGAAGCCAGTAAAGAAATGATGGCAATAACCACCAAAAGTTCAATGAGAGTGAAACCCTGGCCGTAATTTTTATTTTTATGTCGTGCCATTTTTTATAATTGCACATTCACTATAACACAAATTCCGCCGATTGCCAATATGTGGATAATGTTTAACATCTAATAACCAAAAAAAATACCGGCCGCAAGGACCGATATTCTTTTTGGTGGGTTGGGCGGGGATCGGACTCGGAACATCTGCCTTAAATCCTCAACAAACCCGGGTAGTAAATGTCTGTTAAAACTATCTCGAACTTGAATTGTTAAACTGCTTACAGGTACACGTTATTCCAACTACCGAAAAAAGTCAAATGTTACTTGTCTTCAACTACAGAAAATTCTGATGGTGTTTTGCCGTTTTTGGAAAGTGTTTCCGACTGTCTTACGGCTTTGCTGGTTGGTTGCAGGTTATACTTGTTATAATCTCGCTTGTAGATGCGTTCAACGGTCGATACGTGCATTGGCCTGTATGAATCTGTTGTTTTTATGGGCATCAATTCTCCTAAAACTTTGTATTTATAAGTGTCCGGATCAACCTTTCTGAGTAGTACAATTGCCCTGTTTCTAATTTCATTAGGGTAGTTCATACGGCTATTATACGCCAACTACATAATAAATCAAGTCGCAAAAGTGGACAGAGTGGATAACTCTATCCAGCCGCCTGTAGCGCTAAAACAGGAGGTCTGTTGAGTTCGCGGTGATTCCGGGCGTTCATGTAACAACTGTCGCAATAACCGCGGGCTAAATGTGGTCTTCTGGTCTGCCCGCATTCTATGCATTGGTCGTGGCCCTTAGCCCACCGTATATTTGCCATTTGGGAAGTCACCGCCTCTGCCAGGCCATAATTCATCTTGGTATTGACCATCGCTTTGAGCATGACCTGGTCTACGCCCACGTAGCGTTCTGTCACCTGTACCGAAGAGTGGCCAAGCAGGGCTTGCAGGAATCTTATATCCACGCCATTGCCGTGCAGGAGGGTGGCGAAAGTTCGCCGCAAGGCGTGGGGCCTGACTTTAAACCCCAGCGTTTTGGAAATTCGCCTCATCATTTTCCGGACGTCTTCCGGCCGCAGTCTGGCCAGTTCATAGCCCGGGTGGTGGACTACAAATAATGCCGGGTTGCTGTCCGTCCTTTGCGCTAGGTACTTGCGTATCCAGTCCATTGACCATTGCCTGAAGAATACTTTGCGCATCTTGCCGCCCTTGCCGGTAATATAGGCGCTGCCGTCCCCATAGTCTATGCTGGTGCGATCCAGGGAAAGCAGTTCCGATATGCGCATCCCGCTGTCCAGGAATCCGGCTACCACCGCCATCAGACGAATGCCATGAATTGTCTGGGTTTCTATTGTGGAGATTATTTTTTCCACTTGGCTGACGCTGTAAAATTCCACGTCCCGCCATTTGATTTTTGGCAGCTTGATTTTTTCCAGCGGGAATAGTTCCATGTCCCTCTCCTCACGGCAATAGCGCAGGATGGATCGCAACATGCTAAGGATTTTATGAAGGTAACTTATGGTGCATCCGCGTTCCAGAATGGATTTTCTCAAAAGCAGGACATCGTTGGCATCCAGGTTTTCTATTGGCTTGTCGCCGAATATCTTGTTTATGAGCT
>JAJYJE010000041.1 GCA_021789715.1 bacterium
TGTCGGCCAGCGAGCGCAGCTTGCGCTTCTGGCCCGTTGAAGCGGTCACTTCCTTGCCATGGCGGATAGAGTTGTCAATGAGCGCGTCGACCGCTTCCTGGAGCATGCGCTTTTCGTTGCGGGTAATAACTTCCGGTGCCTTGATCTCCAGCAGTTTCTTTAAGCGATTATTGCGGTTAATAACGCGGCGGTACAAATCGTTCAAATCGGACGCGGCAAAGCGGCCGCCGTCCAGCTGAACCATGGGACGCAGATCCGGCGGGATAACCGGCAGTACGGTAACCAGCATCCACTCGGGCCGGAGGCCGGACATTATTAAAGACTTGACCAATTTTAAGCGCTTTAACACCTTACGCTGGGCCTGCCCTTCCAACTCCGGCAGCTCCTGCTCCAAATCCTGGGCCAGCTGTTCCAGATTGGTCTCTTCCAACAGCCCCTTTAAAGCTTCGGCGCCGATGCCGGCCGTAAACACGGGACCGTACTTGAGAGACAAATCACGGTAAGCCAATTCGGAAATAACCTGCATCTTCTTTATACCCTTAAGTTCGCTTCGGGCCTGATCGCGAATACCCTCCAAGGCTTCAAGTTCCTTGCTCCAAGCGTCCTTGAGACGGGTAATCTCGGCGTCAATCTCGGCCTCAAGCACGTCTTTGTCTTTATCCTTGGTGCTTTTTTGGCTAATTTGATTGCGGGTCTTCCCGATTAAGGTTTCGTACTTATCTTCAATTTCTTTCTTCTTGACCTTAAACTCCCGTTCAATTTGTTCCAGCGTGGCCCGGCGCACTTCTTCGTCAACGTTGGTGATAATATACGAGGCAAAATAAACTACTTTTTCCAATTCCTGCACGCCCAAATCCAAAATCAATCCCAAACGAGACGGCACGCCGCGGAGGAACCAAATATGGCCAACAGGTACCGCCAGCTTAATGTGGCCCATGCGCTCGCGGCGGACAGATGACTTAGTGACTTCCACGCCGCACTTGTCGCAGACAATGCCCTTATAGCGGATGCGCTTATACTTACCGCAGTAGCATTCCCAATCCTTGATCGGGCCGAAAATCTTTTCGTCAAACAAGCCGTCTTTTTCCGGACGCTGAGTGCGATAGTTGATAGTTTCCGGTTTGGTCACTTCCCCGTGCGACCACTGTAAAATAGTCTCTGGAGAAGCGAGCTTGATCCGGACACCTTTGAAATCTTCAGTTTGTGTGAACATAAAATGATTGAAAGATTTAATGACTGACAAATTGTACGGATCAATTACTTGGCTTTTTCTTTCTTCTTTTTCTTTTCTTTAGGCTTTTCGTCCGCGAATAAATTAATTTCCGGCATGACCGCCTGCTGCTGCACCGGACCCGGAACAATAATTTCGGATTCCTGAGCGGCCGTGGTAATGCTGCCGTCGGCTCCCAACAGCTCCACATCCAGACCGAGCGATTGCAATTCTTTCACCAATACGCGGAAGGATTCGGGTATATTCGGCTTCTTAATCGGCTCGCCTTTCACAATAGCTTCGTAAGTCTTACTGCGGCCGACCACGTCGTCGGACTTGATAGTCAGCATTTCCTGCAGAGTATGGGCCGCGCCGTATCCTTCCAACGCCCAAACTTCCATCTCCCCAAAACGCTGGCCGCCGAACTGGGCCTTGCCGCCCAACGGCTGCTGGGTAATCAAGCTGTACGGGCCGGTGGAACGGGCGTGCATCTTATCATCGACTAAGTGGTGCAGCTTAAGGAAATACATCACGCCGACCGTAACCTTTTCGTCAAACGGCTCGCCGGTCTTGCCGTCGTAAAGCGCGACCTTGCCGTCTTCCGGAACACCGGCTTCCCGGAGCTGCTGTTTTATTTGCCCCTCGCTAACGCCGTCCAGCACCGGCGTGGCCACGTGATAACCCAATTTGTAAGCCGCCATGCCCAGGTGAGTTTCCAGTATTTGCCCCAAATTCATACGGGACACTACGCCAAGCGGGTTTAAGATAATATCCACCGCGCGACCGTCCTTCATAAACGGCATGTCTTCTATGGGAATAATTTTAGAAATAACGCCTTTGTTACCGTGGCGGCCGGCCATTTTATCGCCAACTTGGATTTTACGAAGCACGGCCACGGAAACCTGGATAGAGCGCACCACGCCGCTCGGCAATTTATCGCCGGCCTCGCGGGTAAACTGGCGAATATTAACCACCTTACCATACTCGCCATGCGGCAATGTAAGCGAGGTGTCTTTAACATCGCGGGATTTTTCGCCGAAAATGACGCGCAAAAGTTTTTCTTCCGCGGTCAGGTCGGTCTCGCCTTTCGGCGTAATTTTACCGACTAAAATGTCGCCGGCTTTAACCTGGGCGCCAATGCGGATAACCCCGTTCTCATCAAGGTCCTTTAACTTTTCCTCGCCAACATTCGGGATATCGCGAGTGATTTGTTCCGGTCCGAGCTTCGTGTCGCGAACATCAATCTTAAAATCATCAATGTGAATAGAACTATAGCGATCCTGCTGGACAATGCGCTCATTTACCAGCACGGCATCTTCGTAGTTACCGCCTTCCCAGGACAAGAACGCGACCAGCACATTCTGGCCCAAAGCCAGCTCGCCGGCTTCGGTAGAAGCGCCGTCGGCAAGCAAATCGCCCTTTTTGACGCGCTGGCCTTTAGCAACGCGGGGAATCTGATTAATGGCCGTGGCGGAGTTGGTGCGCAGAAACTTTAACAGATGGTACTCTTTCTTCTTACCTTTGTCACCCACCACGACAATTTTTTCGCCGGTTACCGAGGTAACTTCCCCGGCTTCTTCGGACAACACACAGGTGCCGGAATCGCGGGCAGCTTTGCCTTCCATGCCGGTGCCGACCAGTGGCGCTTCCGGCTTGATGCAGGACACTGCCTGGCGCTGCATGTTGCTTCCCATCAAGGCGCGGTTGGCGTCGTCATGTTCCAAGAACGGAATCAAGGAAGTGGTAACGGAAATGATTTGCTTGGGCGAGACGTCTATGCAGTCAATTTCGTCGGTGCTGGCTACGGACGGCACGGTGTGGACGCGAGCCGGAGTGCGGCTTTCTGTAAAATAGCCGCGCTCGTCCACGGCAATACTGCTTAGCCCGATGGTCAGCTTTTCTTCCTCATAAGCATCCAACCAGATTATTTCGCTGGTGACGTGGGGCCTCACGCGGATTTCCAAAAGTTCATCGCGCTTGGCCAATTCCTTGGCCGCCGCAGCAGAAATTTCCTGCCCGGCGCTGACAATGACTTTGCCGCTGCCGTCTTTAATTTCATATAGGGAAAATTCACCAGCGGCGTCTTTGCCGTCGTTCTTGGAGTATTTCTTTACTTTGGCGTACGGCGTTTCAATAAAGCCAAAATCGTTTACGCGGGCGTAGGTCGCCAAATGCGCCACCAAGCCAATGTTTGGGCCTTCCGGCGTGGTAATCGGACAAAGGCGGCCATAGTGGGAGTGGTGGACGTCACGAACTTCCATGCCGGCACGCTCACGGGACAAAC
This sequence comes from bacterium, assembly GCA_021789715.1. GTDB lineage: Bacteria > Patescibacteriota > Doudnabacteria > UBA920 > UBA920 > JAJYJE01. The sequence goes on from JAJYJE010000041.1 coordinate 3,495, forward strand.
CGCCCGGACCCATGGCGGAAAGGCGCCTCTTATGCTCCAATTCGGCCAGCGGATTGGTTTGATCCATGAACTGCGAAAGCTGCGAGGACGAAAAGAACTCCTGCATGGTCGCCACAATCGGACGGACGTGGATCAGCTGGGCCGGCGTGACGGTTTCCAAATCGGCAAGGGACATTCTGTCTTTGGCGATGCGAGCCATGCGGGCCAAACCCACGCGGAAGCGAGTCTGGATTAATTCGCCGACCGCACGCACGCGGCGGTTAGCCAAGTGGTCAATATCATCAGCTGCGGCCTGGGTGTTGTTTAGACGAATAATTTCGCGGACCGCGGCAACCAAATCTTCCAAAGTCAAAAGCGAACCGCTACGGCTTTCATCTATATTTAAGCGCTGGTTGAACTTATAACGGCCAACCGGCGACAGATCATAGCGTTCGGTATTGAAGAACATGCCGGTAATAAGCGACTTGGCGTTATCCACGGTGGCAAGGTCGCCGGGACGGATCCTCTTATAAACTTCCTTAAAACCTTCGTCAGCCGTGGTGGAAGCGTCTTTATCCAGCGTGGCCTGGATATACTTGGTATCCGGGTCGGTATCCACGTCCCTAAAAGCATTCAAAATATCGTCGTTGGAAGCCAAACCGAACACGCGCAGCAGAGCGGTAATGGGAATGCGGCGCTTGCGGTCGATTTTTACGCCAATTACGCCGGCAATGTCGGTGTCCAGCTCCAGCCAGGCGCCGCGGTTGGGGATAATTTTGGCGCCGTACCAATTCTTGCCGCGGACGTTTTCCGCGGTAAAGAATACGCCGGGAGATTTAATAAGCTGATTCACGACCACGCGTTCCACACCGTTAATAATAAACGTGCCGCGCGGAGTCATGAGGGGGAAATCGCCAAAGTAGACGTCCTGAGTTTTGGTTTTGCCGGTCAGCTTGTTGACCAGTTTCGCGGAAACGTACAGCGGCGCTTCAAAGGTGGTGTTCTTTTCGCGCGACTGGAACTCGTCATACTTGGGCTTATCGAAAAAATAATCGCCAAAATACAATTCCAGATTCTTGGCCGTAAAGTCCCGAATCGGGTTAACTTCGGCCAGCAGTTCCTTAAGACCTTTTTCCAAAAACCACTTGTACGAATCCAACTGGACCTCGATCAGGTTGGGAAGGAGCTCGGTTTCGTGATATTTGGTAAAAAATTTACGCACAATTTTGTGCTCTGTGGCCGCTAAGGCGGTCGTCTTGTCCTTTGCCATTGGCTGTTCCTTCCTTAATTAATTGTTACCGGCCCGAAACTGCTAAATCACCCAGAACTACAGAAACCTACGGAATCCTACTTCTGTAGTTTTCCGTTGTTCCGGATGCTTTTCCGAATTCATCCCGAATTACGGTAATTTCGAGACATAAAAATCTATCCTTTTTCCAACATGAAAAAAGGCCTCTTTAAACTCTGCGAAAAAAGGCTAAGATTTTGCTATTGGCACGCCGCTCTGTCAAGAAGAAGACTGCTGTAGCCTGCCGCTTTCTCCTCTTATTTAAGAGGATATGCCGTCTAAAACAGGCGGCACAGAGGTTTATGCCGTTGCAAGGTGCGTTTGTCCCCAAGTCGTGTGTTCATATATGATAACACACCAGTCAAGAGCTTACAAGCCAAAAGCTATAATTTTGGAAAATATTTTTTGGCTTTCTTTAGATGTTTTTTAGTTTTTTTTGACAAATCATATTGATTTATTGCTTAATAAACTAATTTACCTTGCTCAACAGCATTAAAAATTAATATTTTAGTACTGGGGTGGCTTAATTCCCCTCCTGTCAATAAGCCGCAATCTTTAATAATACTTGAGGTGCTATAATATCACCATGGATAAAGTAATCGAAGTACAAAACCTGCGCAAAACCTACCCCCTGGCCAAGGGCAAGGAGCTGGAAGCGGTTAAGGGAATATCTTTCGACGCCTACGAAGGCGAGATTTTCGGCATCTTGGGCCCGAACGGCGCCGGTAAGACCACGACTTTGGAGATCATCGAATGCTTAAAACCGCAGACCTCGGGCGTAGTGGCCGTATTGGGTTTTGACAATTTGCAATTTCCTGATGAGATTAAAAAGCGCATCGGCATGCAGCTGCAGTCCAGCCAATACCTCCACCACCTCTCTTTGAGCGAGCTGCTGGATTTGTTCTCATCATTTTACAACCAGACGGCGGACCGGAAAGCCCTGCTTGGGCTGGTTGGCCTGACCAATAAGGCAGATGAAGAATTTGCCAACCTCTCCGGCGGCCAAAAACAGCGCTTTACCATTGCTTCCTCCTTAGTGCATAAGCCTGACATTCTCTTTCTCGACGAACCGACCACCGGCCTGGATCCCAAAGCCCGGCGGGATATGTGGCAGCTTATTAAAAAAATCAACGCCGACGGCATCACGATTGTCATAACAACCCACTACATGGAAGAGGCGGAATTCCTATGCCATCGCGTGGCCATAATGGATCAGGGCCGTATTTTGGAAATCGATGAGCCGAAAAAACTCATTGACCGCCTGTCCGACACCACCCAAGTTTCGTTCTTTACAGACGGGGAAGTCGACCAGGCTGTATTTGCTCATTTGCCGGAAATTAAGAAGGTCCACGCCAATCACCCCAAGGTCATCTTAGAAATAAGCTCGCTGGATCACATTTCCGCTATTGTTAATATGCTAAAACAACACAACATTACCTTTTACGGCTTTACGGTGAAGACTGCGACTCTCGAAGATGTTTATTTACGGTTGACAGGCCACGAGTACGAAGAAGGAGAAAGCGATGAATAGCTTCTGGCAACTTTTTCAAGCCAACTTCAAAATGTTCTTCCGTGAGAAGGAAGGCTTTTACTGGACCGTGCTGATGCCGGCCTTCATTTACATTGCCCTATCGCTATTGCCGATCGGCGGCGGCTTGGGCGGACAGCTTAAGTATTCCAATTTCGTCCTGCCGGGCATTATCGCCATGACCATAATGCAGGGCGGCATTTACTCGCTCGCCTACTGGATGGTGGATTTAAAATCGCGCGGCGTCATTAAACGCCTGCTGGCCACGCCGCTCAAACAATGGCAATTAGCCTTAAGCCTGGTCTGCGCCCGCCTGGTGATGGTCTTGGGCCAAGTTGTAATTTTAACAGTCCTCGGCATTTTCGCCTTCCACGCCAGCTTTATGGGCAATGTTATTTCCACTTTGATCCTGGCCTTGGAAGGCGGCGCTATCTTTTTAATGATGGGCCTGCTTATTTCCAATTATGCCAAAAGCTACGATACGGCTGCGCCCATTACTTCGGCCATCGGCCTGCCGCTCACGTTTCTCGGCAACATCTTTTATCCGATTTCCGCTTTGCCGCATACGCTGCAGATTGTCGCCACTGTTTTGCCTATCACTTACTTGGCCGACGGCCTGCGCCAAGCCTACCTTTACCCGTTCAACTTCGCCAAAATCGGCTTCGATATTCTGATTCTGGCAATTTGGCTGGCAGCCATGCTGGTCGCGACCGTTTCCATCTTCAGGCTAAAAGAATAAAATTTGCAAACTGACTGTTTACGTTTGTAAACTGCAGTTTTACGCCAACTGCGCACTTTAAAAAAACCCGAGGAGGTTTATTGAATGTCTACCGCCACCCTGATGCTGTACGCCTACGACGGGCCGTCTGTCTTGATGAAAGCCCAAGGATTGCAATCCATTGATTTCAAAGGACAGCTCCGTACCGATTTTGCCGGCTCGAGATCGGCCTGCCAGATTAAGCTGCCGGTCCGACCCCTGCTTGACCAGGCTCCGAAGTACCTGGCCGTATTTTTCCTGCCCGATATCCCCGATGTGCCGATTGAAAATAACCAGATAAAGCTGGAATGGATCGGACACTTCGGCTGCCTGAAAGAATGCCCTGCCCGCGTTGCCAAGTTTTTCAGGGAGGAACGTGGCTGCCAGGACAGCACCATAGTCGCTCTGTTCAGCTTCGTGGTAAACGGCAGGCAGCACTGTTGGATCAGCCAAGTCTGGGGTCGGCCCGGCGATTACCCTTACCTGGTTTGTTGCGATGAGATCTAAAAACCAGATCCGAAAATCCGCCTGGCGCATACTCGCGCCAGGCGGATTTTATAAACCTGCGTCACCTCACCAAAAATCGGTCTTTAGCGACCGCCTTTACCGGCACGCCCCAGGCCAATCCCAACGCCTGGGCCATGGTCACGCCAACTCGCACGCCGGTATAGGAACCCGGGCCTTTGTTTACGATAACCTTGGTAATTTTTGATTCGGGATTTTTGATTTTAGATTGCCGTAAAAATTCACCCAGCTTAGCCAGAGTCTTATGGCTTTCATGTGAATCAATCTTGTATTTTGTTTGAGCCGCTTTCTTTCCATCCACGACTGCAAACGCCACTTTATTAAAATCGGTTGTATCGATGAATAGAATCATGCCCATGTATAATGATTAATGTATAAAGTATTATG